>CACXEC010000001.1 GCA_902766545.1 uncultured Erysipelotrichaceae bacterium
ACTACAAGTTATTATATCAGATAGAGAAAAAGTACTATTTTCTAACGTAACTCAAAAATCTTCTAATGAATACAATGAAGATATAATTAAAGATTCTACGATTATTGGAAATGTAACTTTATATTCAGAAACTACTGAAGATTTATCAAAACTATCAAAATTTATTTCAAGAATAATAACGATTTTTTTAACGACTTCATAAATATGTAAAAAATTTTTCCTGCGTGAATGAAATAAAAATAATTAACTTTCAAAGATCCTTGATTTTAGAAAGGCAGTGTGTTAAAATCTTTTTATTGAAGCGATGAAGGAAAGAGTAATTAAATACTAATTATCTAGAGAGTTCTTGTATGGTGAAAGAGAATTGATTAGTTTTAATGAACATGGTTCTGGAGCTGGTACGTATTTCTGCGTTAAAGAATAAAGTGCATGACATTCATGAATTAAGGTGGTACCGCGATTTTTTCGTCCTTAAGTTCATGAATTTTTTTATTAGAAAGGAATATTTTATGGAAAATAAGAAAAAATACTACATTTCAACTGCAATTGCTTATGCTTCTGGTAAACCTCATATAGGAAATACTTATGAAATAGTCTTAGCCGATGCAATTGCAAGACACAAAAGGTTAGAAGGCTATGATGTTTATTTTCAAACCGGAACAGATGAACATGGAGAAAAAATTGAATTAAAAGCCAAAGAGGCAGGAATTTCGCCACAAGAATTTGTAGACAATAAAGCATCAGAAATTAAAAGAATCTGGGATATTATGAATACTACGTATGATAGATTTGTAAGAACATCTGATCCTCATCACAAAGAAGTAGTTCAACACATCTTTAAAAAGCTATATGACCAAGGTGATATTTACTTAGATAAATATGAAGGATGGTATTGCACTCCTTGTGAATCATTTTTTACTGAAACGCAGCTTATTGATGGAAAATGCCCAGATTGTGGTAGACAAGTAGAAAAGAAGAGCGAAGAAGCATACTTTTTTAAACTATCAAAATATCAAGATAGACTTATCAAATACATTGAAGAACATCCTGAATTCATTCAGCCTGAATCAAGAAAAAACGAAATGATTAATAACTTTCTAAAACCAGGACTACAAGACTTATGTGTATCTCGTACTGCATTTGATTGGGGAGTAAAAGTTGATTTTAATGATAAACATGTAGTTTATGTATGGATAGATGCCTTATCAAACTATATTACTAATATTGGTTATGATGTTGATAATGAATCAGATGAATTCAAAAAGTTGTGGCCAGCAGATCTTCATTTAATTGGTAAAGATATTATTAGATTTCACACAATTTATTGGCCTATTATCCTAATGGCATTAGATTTACCACTTCCAAAACAAGTTTTTGGTCATCCTTGGTTATTAACTGCTCAGGATAAAATGAGTAAATCTAAAGGAAATGTATTATATGCTGATGATTTAGTTGAAAAATATGGGCTAGATACGATTAGATACTATGTTTTACATGAAATTCCATTTGCTGATGATGGTAATATAACTGAAGAGCTAATTGTAGAAAGAAACAACTCTGATTTAGCAAATATCTTAGGAAACTTAGTTAATCGTACCATATCTATGAGTTACAAATATTTTGACGGAATAGTAGAAAATAAAAACGTATTTGAAGACGCTGATGCAAACTTAATTAGTCTTTGTGAAAATTTAGGTAATAAAGTAAAAAAAGATATGGATAAATTAAGGATTGCTGATAGCATAACAGATGTATTTGAAGTTTTACGTGCAGCTAATAAATATATTGATGAAACTACACCATGGATTTTAGCAAAAGATGAAAATCATATTGATAGATTAAAAACAGTACTTTATAATTTAATAGAAGCTATTAGAGTATCGACTGTATATTTACAAGCATTTATACCAGATACAAGTGCTAAAATCTTTAACTTAATAAATACTAATGAAACATCTTATGAAAGCACTAAAAGTTTTGGAAAATATAAATCAAATACTAAGTTAAAAGATCCTAAAATTTTATTTAATAGGATAGAAACAGGTGAATAAAATCACCTGTTTTGAAAGGAGAAAAAATGTTTACAGATACTCACTGTCATGTACTATCAACAAGTTATTTTAATCCTGAAGATATTATCAATAACTTAGAAAAAAATAATATTAAAAGAATTATTATTAATGGATATAATCTAAAGACAAATAAAGAAGTAATTCAACTATCTTGTAAATATGAAAATGTTTATGGGGCTTTAGGAATTCACCCCGATAATATAAATGAAGAATTAGAAGACAATTTAAAACTAATTAAAGAAAATAAAAATAATCCTAAAATAATTGCAATTGGTGAAATTGGATTAGATTATTTTCATAATAAAGAAAATAAAGAAGAACAAACTAGACTTTTGGAAGAATTCTTTAAGTTAGCCGAAGAGTTAAATTTACCGGTTATAATACACAATCGTGATGCCACAGATGATTTATTAAAGTTATTAAAAAAGCATCATTTAAAAGGTATTATTCACTGCTTTTCTGGAAGTTTAGAAACCGCAAAAGAATATATAAAACTAGGATTTAAACTTGGAATAGGGGGAGTATTAACTTTTAAAAACTCTCATCTTAAAGACGTATTAAAACAAATATCAATATCTAATATCTTATTAGAAACAGATAGCCCTTATTTAACACCATCTCCTTTAAGAGGAATTCCAAATGAGCCACTATATTTAAAATTTGTTGCAGAAGAGTTATGTAATATATACAATATTTCTATCGATGAATTATCACTTTGTTTAGAAGAGAACTTTCATGATATTTTTGACATATTGAAATAAAAATGCTAAAATGATCTATAGCATAGGTGATGAAAATGAAAATAATTTTTAAAGCCATTAAATTAGTTATAATATTACTAATTGTTTTATCTTGTAACACTATAACTTTACCTCAAAGTGAAAATAAAACAAGTAATAATAATTTAAATAAAACGCTTGATTTACATGCTATGGCAATAAAATATGAAGAAATTAATCATAATGATTTATATACTCCACTAGATACCTATAACGGTGACTTAACTGGATATTCTGCAGATTGTCCACTTTGTGGTGGAACATTGGGATGTACTGGCCAAAACGTTTTAGACGGTACTACAACATATCAAGATAAAGATTATGGAACTGTTAGGATTGTTGCATCATCAAAAAGTATGCCATGTGGTTCAATTATTGAATTTGATGGAAGTGTTATCAAAGAAGAAGGTACAATTACTGCAATTGTTCTTGATAGAGGCGTACTAGGAACAGACTTAGATTTATTAGTTGAATCCGAAGAATATGCCTCAACTTATATTGGAAGACATTTAATAAGTTATAATGTATTAAGATATGGCTATAAAAGATAGTTTAAAACTATCTTTTTTTATGTTAAAATCTACTTCAGGAGGAGCAATATGGAAAAACATGTATTTAAAAAGAAATTTGGTCAAAACTTTTTAAATGATAGTAATATTTTAGAAAAAATATATTGTTCTGTTAATCCAACAGAAAAAGATTTAATAATTGAAATTGGACCAGGAAGTGGAAATCTAACTAAGTATTTACAAAAATACAACTGTCAGATACTTTGTTATGAAATAGATGAAAGTTTAAAGAATATTTTAGAAAACATAACAAACGAAAAGACAACTATTTTATATAAAGATTTCATGAAGTCAGATATAGAAAATGATATTAAAGGTTACAAATTTCAAAAAATATTTGTTATCGCTAATATTCCATATTACATAACAACACCAATAATAGAAAAATTAGCATTATCAAAAATCCAATTTGAAAGTTTGACATTAATGATGCAACAAGAAGTGGGAGAAAGATTATCGGCATTGCCAAATTCAAAAAACTATGGATATATAACTGTTTTATTAAATTACTTTTATGACATTAAAATACTTTTTAAAGTATCAAGAAAATGTTTTTTTCCTGAACCAAATGTAGATAGTGTAGTAGTAAAATTTACACCTAAAAAAAACTTACAAACCAATTTTGAAAAATTTAATCAGTTTATAAAAGACTCTTTTCAATATAAAAGGAAAAATTTAAAAAATAATTTAAAAAAATACAATACTGAAAATATAGAAAAAGTTTTATTAAAAAATGGTTTTTCCCTAAATGATAGGGCAGAAAATATACCCTTAGAAGTATTTATAGAAATAGTAGATAATTTATAATAATTATCTTTTTTTTACATATACTTTTTTAGGTGGAATAATGGATTTTAAAAAAAGAGATCTGGTTACCAGAAAAAGTTATAATCATGATATCGTTTTTAGAATTCTAAATATAGAAGATAATATTTGCTACCTAAAAGGAGAAAATATTCGTCTTTTTGCTGATAGCCCGATAGAAGATTTAGTAAAATATACTAAAAATGAAAACGATGACTTTGAATGTGAAATAGAACAAAGTGACTTATTAGAACGAGGAGAGTTTTTTTATCTACCGCCCAAAATATTACATTTGGATGGAGATGGTGATTATTTAAATAGATGTTTAAATTATTACAAAAAAAATAAATTGGTAGCCATAGGAAAAGTAATTAATGAAAGCGAGCTTCCTATAAAAATATCCAAATTATTAAAAGAATATAATCCAGGTATTGTAGTTATAACTGGTCATGATGCTTATTATAGAAAAAAAGGATCAAAAAAGGATATTAATAATTATAAAAATTCTAAATATTTTTGTGAAGCGGTAAAACAATCCAGATTATATGAAAAAAATCACGATAGATTAGTTGTAATAGCTGGTGCATGTCAAAGCGATTATGAAGAATTAATAAGGTCTGGTGCTAACTTTGCATCAAGTCCTAAAAGAATTAATATCCATGCTCTAGATCCAGCTATTATTGCCACCAATATTGCCTTAACAAAAAGAGATGAAAAAATAGATTTAATAAATCTTTTAAATAAAACGAAATATGGTTCAGATGGAATGGGAGGAATAATTGGAAGTGGACTTATGTATGTGGGGTATCCTAGATGATCGATAATATAAAACATTCAATTAAAGACAATTTAAATAAAGAAGTTAAGATAGTATTTAAGGAAAATAGGAATAGAAATGAAGTTTTTTATGGTTACATAACAGAATATTATGCACACGTATTTATAGTTTCAAATGGTCTTGAAAAAAGAAGTTTTACTTATAATGATATATTAAGTAGAGATATACTAATTACTTTTTTAAATTAAATGATGCGCACTAAATAATTATTAAAGAATAACAAACCTATTGCATTTTAAATAATTCTATTTTAAAATTAAAATGTAAACATATGAAAGGAGTGATGTTATGCAAATTACATCAGTAAATGTACGTAAAGTTGAAAAAGAAGGATCTCATATGAAAGGACTAGCATCTGTTTTAATCGATGATGCTTTTGCTGTTCATGATATCAGAATAATTGAAGGAGAAAATGGACTATTCATTGCAATGCCAAGTAGAAAGACAGCTACAGGTTATAGAGACATAGCTCACCCTATCAATTCAGACGTACGTAAACAATTTGAAGATGCTATTTTTGAGGAATACAATAAAGCTTCTTAATTCGCCAAAAGCGAATTTTTTTAATTCATAAAAAATTAAAAATTAAATATATTTTAGTAGGAGGAACTATGGATAAAATGATAGAAGCACCTGCATTTACACATATAATTAAATTAAATGATCGAAAAAATATTATTATAAGTGGCATAAAAAAAATAAATAACTTTGACGATAAAGAATTTAATCTTGAATCTATTATGGGAAATATAATAATTAGGGGCGAAGGCTTGGAAATGATAAAACTTGATACTTTAGAAGGCAATGTATCTATAAAAGGGAAAATAAATAGTTTCGTATATAATGATTCGGGAATGAAAGATAATAATATCTTTATGAAGTTATTTAAATGATTCAATTATTACAAGTAATAGTGTCAATATTATGGGGATTTATATATGGATTTATTTATGATAATTTATTAAACAAGCAATTGTACATAGCTATAGTAACAACTATCATGACCATAGCCTATATTGCTATAATGTATTACTTAAATTATGGAATAATTAGTTATATATTAAAAATAAATCTTATCTTTGGATTTTTTCTTTATAAAAAAGTGTCAAAATTGTTAAAAAAAGTGTAAAGTCAATAAATTTTACTACTCCTAAATATAATAAAAAGTTATAATAATTAAGATGGAGGTAGTCTAAATGAAAAAAATTACGAAAAAAGATAAAAGACGTATTTTAATTTGGATGCTTGTAATAGTTATTATTGCTTCATATCTTGGCGTATTCTCATTTAACTACTGGAGCCAAATATATGCAAATAAAAAAGAAAAAATAAAATTAGAAAATGATTACACAAGTTTATTAGAAAAAGAAGAATTATTAAAAAGTCAAATAACAAAGCTACAAGATCCGGAATATGTAATGGAATATGCTAGAGAAAAATATATGCTATCTAAAGATGGTGAGATAATTATTAAGGTACCTGAAGATATTGATAATTAATTATATTTATGATAAAATACCCCATATGGGGTCGTTTTTGGCTTCGACAGAAGAAAAAATTTATTATGTGCAAGTGGTTTCTGACCTAATCAGAAAAACAGTTAAAATAACTGACAAATTTAATTTTAATACTGAACTAGCTTTTGCCTAATTAATTGGCACTGTTCACTGATTATAGACTAATCTCACAGAGTTTATAATTGGTTCATAATAGTGAGATATATTTGAATTATCGCTTAGTAATTTGAATGAATTTATTATAAGCTTAATTAATGATTCTTTAGATAATTTGAGGGTCATTAACGAAATAGTAAATTATCTAAACTTGTAGAGCATACTAAATTGTTCTTTTGGACGCGAGTTCGATTCTCGCCGACTCCACCAAAATGAAATAAAATAGTTATATATATCTAAAAAAGAGCTTAAAAAGCTCTTTTTTGTTATAATTGAAGAACAGATAAAATTAGTATATAAAAAATAATTAAATGGTTAATTCGAAACATGTAATACCATATATAATCAAGTAAAAACACAATAAGAACGACAAAATATTGATTATTATTACAAAAAAAGTTAAAATATTAATAAGGAGGTAATATGAAAGGAAAATATAAAAACTGGGTAATTATAGCTGCAATAATTATTATATTAATGATACCAATCATAATTAATTTTATTAATAGTAAGAGAGTTAAAGTCATTACATTTGAAGATTTTTATACAAATATTTCCAAAACAGGTTTTTCTTTAATGTACTTTGGAACTACCGAAAAGGATGAATACAGTGACTATAAGAAAACATTAGTAGAATTAAAAAACAAGTATAAAATAGATGTAGCTACTATTGATATCAATCGCCTAAATGAAAAAGAAAAAGAAAAATTAATAGAATTATCTGAAGAATTTAAAAATCAAAATATTTACTGCATTATTAGAGATGGAGAAATTATCTATGTATCTTCAAATAAACTTACAATTGAAGACTTAGGAAAGTTAGTAGATAAGTATTACAATAATATTATTGCAAAAGAAGACATCGCATATAAAACAGTGTCAACTTATAAAGAATATATGACTCTAGTAAATAGTAAAAAAACAATAATGGCTGTTTTTGGTAGAAACAGTTGTGGATGGTGTAATAAATTTAAACCTGTATATAACGATGTTGCTGCGGAATATAATCTAGACATTTATTATTTTGATTCTGATTCGTTTAATTCTGCAGAATACAGTAAGATACTTAATTCAGGGTTAACTATTCCAGCAAAGTGTTCATCGACTAAAACAGAAGTTCCATTATCTAATGGATTTGGTACGCCACTAACATTATTTACAAAAAATGGAAAAACAGTTGGATGTATAGGTGGATACACAAATAAAACTGGACTTATTAATGAACTTAAAAATGTTGGTATATTAAAATAGTTAAGAAAAGAGAGATTATATGGCTTCAACATATGAATTAGTAAAAGAATTTAAAAATAAATATAAAAGCACAATTTGTTGGCGAATAAAAAAGCATTCAAAATTAATTGATAATAATTTGAATTCTGACGAAAAAGTTTTATACGCTTTTGCTGCTCAAAATGATGATTCTCATCGTAGTATTTTTAATACAGCTGTTTTAGCATTGACAAATGAAAGACTTCTTATAGCGCAAGACTATATAATATTAGGATATCGCCTAAATTCGGTAACACCAGATTTATATAATGATCTTCAAATCTATGCAGGAATTATTTGGGGAACCGTAACAATTGATACCGCTAAAGAGGTTTTGAACTTTTCAAACATATCTAAAAAGGCATTACCTGAAATTCAAACAAGTATTTCTTCATTTATGATTGAAGCAAAGAAAAAATACCCACAAAAACCAAAGGATTCATAAATTGAATTCTTTTTTCAAAGGCGGTGAAATATGAAAAAATTGTATATGCTAATAGGAATAATAATTCTTTCATTCCTAATTTTTCTATACATTATTAATAAGTCAAAAGAATACACTATAAATTATAAGTTTAATAATTATGAAATAAAAGAAAGCTATAGTAAAAATTATTACGGTTATTTTTTAACTGTAAAATATGATAATACAGAATATCCTATTTTTTTACAAAATAGATATATAAAAAAGAGAAAACTAATTAATAAAATAGTTGTAAATAAAGAAAAAGAAAATGTTTGTTTAGATATAGTTGCAATTAACAAAAAAAACACAATTTGTTCCATTAATAATATACTAGTAGATGTTAATATAATGCCATCAGATTATTTAGAAAAGTATTATAAAACTTATATTGATTTAAAAGAAAAAATTAAATCATATAAGCAAATAACTATATATAATCAAGATAGTAACTACTTAATTTGGAATTACAAAGGTTTTTATAGATTAAGTAAAGATAATATTGAAGAAATAAAAGTATTAAATAAAGATAATTACAAAAATATTTTGTCATATCAGACAGAAGAGTATCTTTTGTTTCCCAACTATGACGAAGAATATTTTTTTACAAAGCTATATGTATATGACATGAAAAATAATGTCATAAATGATGTTAATTTCACGAATGAGATATCTTATGAATCATCATTTATAGGAAACTATAAGAATAAAGTATATTTATTAGATAAAAAGAATAAAGAAGAATATGAAATTAATCTAAAGAAAAATACTTTAACAAAGATTTCTAAAGAAGGTTTTGGATTATATTTTAATGGTAAAGAACTCGAAAAAATTCAAATTAGCAAAATGATTAATAAAAGTCAAAAATTTGTAGAAAATCTTACATATCAGTATATTATAGATGATCAAAACTTATATTTATTATTAAATAATTATAAAATATTAATATCTAAAAATATTAAAGATATTGTTTACATTGAAAATGATAAAGTATATTTTTTAATTGGAGATGAAATGTTTATATATAAGTATAATGGTAAGAAACAAGCTTTATTAAAAAATAAGGAGTGGAACTTTAATTATAATAATCAAATCTTTATTTTTAATTAACAATTACACCATAAGTGAATAACCTATATTAAGGGGTGATTTAGGTGTTTGAATTATATAATGATTCCAATTTAAATAATTCATATTATGAATATTATACGATTAAAAAAGGCGATAATTTGTACCAAATAGCAAAACAATATAATGTAAATCCATCATTATTAGCACTACTAAATGGCTTAAATAAAGATGATTATATTTATCCAGAACAAGTAATAATGATACCTAATAATAATTATGCATATTATATTACCAAAGAAGGCGATACATTAGATTTGGTATCAAAATCTTTTAACTCAACAATATCAGAATTAGTAGCTGATAATAAAACTATATATTTGCAAGAAGGTCAACTTCTAATTAATAAAATAAACTAAAAAAGTTTATTTTATTTTTGCTTTACATTTTTATAACCATAATAATTGTTTTGTGTGACTTTTTATCATATACTTAAATTAGATAATAATGTAACAGTTTAAGATGAGGATTTAATATGGAAAGTATAAAAATTGAACTTGAAAATAAGATTAGACTATTGGAAGCCAGTAATAAAGAATTATTTAATATTTTAATAAGAATAATTAATAAAAATGATTGGATAGAAAACATACCATTTGATGTTTTTGTAAATATGCTAATCTCACTTGGTTATACAAAGGAAACGGCGATAAACTACTATAAAATTATAAGTATTGAACTATCAAAAAAAGCGCTTGATTCTTATAAAGGTGAAGAAAATGAAAGTATATAGAGATGAAAATTATATTATCATAGATAATCCCGAGCACGGAAAAATGGATGATTCTGGACACAGAGAATCACGAAAAAGGTACGACAAAAAGAATAAATCGGCTTATACGTTATTAATGCCTTGTTTTTTTACTCCAGAAGAACTAAAAGCTATAATTGAAACTCCTGAGATATATGATTTATTATATAAAAAAATGATTTGTTTCCATTTTAGTGATGAAATAACATTTATAATCAATGGAGAAACTATAGACATTAGGTGCAAGGATTTACTAGAAGATTTAAAATCTCCTAAAAGTCACATTGGCTTTTCTAATCGTTTAAAGGTTAGACAACTTAGGAAAAAGAAAAATATTTTTAAAGAAAGATTACTATTATTAAATGAAAAATACGGTAAATTAACATTAAAAGAAATATACGAAATCTATTTTAGTAACGAGCCAGTAAAAAAATGTAAAGAAACAGGGATTTCTTTTGACGAATTTTTATCTATTATTAAATCTAGAATTCCTTTTCTTGATAACAAAGAGTTCTTTGATATGCTTTTTAAAGGTAATGAAAACGGTGAAAATAGTAATAGTTTTAACATCGATGATAAAGATTATGCATTTAGAAGAAATTTTTATTCTTATATGATACATAATTATCAACTATTAGTAGGCTTATATACTAGCAATTTAAATGAACTTAAACAAAGATTAGCTAAAGAGGAAATGTTATTTGAAAATTATATAAATTTAATTGGAAATTTAAAGGGTATTTATCAATCTAATGGTGCATCTAAATTTCCTGAATTTGAAGAAATCTTTACAAAATTATTTGAACTATATGATAAACACCATGAAAACTATGTATTTTCACCAACATACTATGGGCAACATCTTCTAGAAGAATATAGTATTTCTCCAAAAATTATTCAAACTTTTCTTAGTGAATTAGAATCATTAAAAGAATACAATCTTTCTGATATTCAAAAGGCTATATACTTATATAGAAGGATATGTCAAAAATTTTCCTATGATGACGAATTCTTTGCTACCGGTCAAATTGGTAGCAATTTACCCCAAAGGGATCTTTCAAAAGTAGATGAATTTGATTTTGATAATAATCTGGTTGTATGTATAAACATAGCTTATATCTACGCTAAGGTGTGCCAGGCAGTGGGAATAAAAGTAGAACTAAGAGAAAAAGGATATCAAGCATCTAATACATGGATATATACACCTAATAGTCCCCATGCTAATAAGCATCCTCATGTTTTAGTATGGGCAGATGGATATGAAATAGCAGCTGATCCAGCTATTGGATTAGTAAATAATGATATGCAATATGCAAAACTCGGTAGAGGACCTCAAAATTTATTATATATAGGCTTTAAAGAAGATTTAAAATATGCATTTGAAAAAGAAAAAAGGTATGTAGATCAAATAATTGCCGCTAAAAAGCGAGACTATGAATTTTATGATATCAATGATATGCTAACTAGATTTTCAAGTAGTGAAGGATTAACTGAAGAAGAAATTGTACATACTTTTTTATCTGTCGTGGAAGAAATAAATAAAATGCCAGGAACAATGATGGCAAAACTTCATGTAATTAAAGAATTTAGAAAACGTCTTCCATTTATACCTGGACTTTCAATTGAAATATTAGGCGTAGGCGATAATATGCCCATTGATAAGAAAAAAAGTGCGGCTTTAGCAGTAATTATAACCGTATCATATAATAACTCATCAAATTATTATTTCGTTAAATCAGGAGGAGATACAACAAAAATAAGCAAAGAAGAATTAACATCTATGATTATGAGCGATAAAGTATCATATTTAAGCGATGAACATTCAATGATACCAGGCATAGAAGTATCAAAAGACAAAGTTAAATAAATATTATTAATTTACTAATTGGATCCAGTCGTGTTATAATCTTATTGAGAATAAAAGGTGATAATAATGGTATTTAAAAGACCATATGCATTTTTAATTAAACATTTTAAAATAATCCATTTAATATTTTTAAGTGCTATACTTTTTATAACATATGGCTTTAGTCGTATAGTAAATAATTTTTCCTCATACGTTAAGTATAACAATATATCAAATAATACGTTATCATTTACTTTATTATTTATGCTAATACTTACAATAGTAGTTATACTGTTTTCAATACTTATGTGGAGATTAATGTCTCAAAAAAACAAACCATATAGATATTACTTATTTGCAGCCATATATTTTTTTATAATCCTTATAGCATCAATCCACGCACTAAATGTTTTAAATGGATTAGATGAAATATCTTTAACTCAAAAAGCTTCAAGGGCCTATAGGGATATTTATGAAATATTATTCATACCAAACTTTTACTTTATAATTATAAGTTTAATACGTGGAATTGGATTTGATATTAAAAGATTTAACTTTGGTAAAGACTTAAATGAATTAGAAATATCTAGTGCTGATAGTGAAGAAGTTGAGTTTGTACTAGGAAATGACGCATATAAATTTAAAAGGAAATTTCGAAGAAGCATAAGAGAGTTAAAATATTATTTTTTAGAAAACAAATTATTTATCTTAATCATTATTGGAAGTTTATTAGCAATTGCTTTACTAGTTTTATTTATTAATTATACTTTTTTTAGAAAAGTATATAAAGTTGGTAATAAAATGAAGACTGATGATTTTACTTATATTTTAAATAATGCTTATATATCATCTTATGATTATAGCGGAAAAATAATAAAAAACGACAAAAATTATTTAGTATTAGACTTTTCAGTTAAAAGCAATGGATTGCCAGCCGCTATTAAACCAGAAAATTTTTATATAAAACTAAATAATAATATTTTAACCTATAAAACAACGCTGTCTAACTCATTTTCTGATTTAGGAATTAGCTATGATAACAGCAAAATTGGAAATGAATATCAGTCTTATTTATTTATCTTTGAGTACGATTCTAATTATAAAGGAAGCCATTTTAATCTAAGCGTACTTGATAAAATTAAATATAATTCGGAAGAAGATGATTATATCTTTAAAAGATATAGTATTAAGGCTAAAAAGTTAGATAAATTGCATAACACTCAAAAAGGAGAATTAAATAAAATATTTTATTTAGATAACGCACTGTACGGAAATACTAATATAACAATTAAAAAAATAGAAATAAAACCAGTATTTGAATATCAATACAAAATATGTGATAAAATAAATGAATGCTACTTATCGTCAGGGATAGAACTTCCAAGTAATAGTATAAAAAATAATGTTTTATCAATTGAATATGAGCTAAATATAGATGACAAATACAAAATATCAGATAGTATTAAAAACAGTTATAGTTTTTTTGATAAGTTTTTAAAGGTTGAATATGTATCAAATAATAAGATATATAAAGAATCTATTGCGACACATAAAAATGATCTAATCGATGGAAGAGTATTTGCGGATATACCAAAGCAAATATCTACTTCTGATAGTGTAGATCTAACTGTATCAACTCGTACCAATAACTATTCAATTAAAATAAAATAAAGACATTAAAGTCTTTATTTTTTTATTAAATCATCTAATGACACATTAAACCTCACTGAAAATTTATATAATGAATCTAAAGGTATTTCAATTTTACCTTGTTCATATTTATTAACACATGGTTGTGACACTTTCAATATGTCAGCTAATTCTTTTTGTGATAAACCGTTATCTTTCCGTATTTTTTTAATCTTTTTCCCTAAATCTTGAAAATTAAGATTATCATGATTTTTATTTATAATTCTTTCATCAGTTAAACTTAGTATATAATCGACATTGAGCTTAAAATAATTTGCGAATTTATTTAAAGAGTCAAGAGGTATAATATTTATCCCAAGTTCCCATAGTGAATATGTGGATCTTTTAGTGCCAATAATACTGGCCATTTCTTCTTGAGTTAGGTCATGATCCTCTCTTATATCTTTTAGTCTGGTAAAACTAATCACGCTTATCACCTATAATTAATTTTCCCATTCTAATATAATAAAATTCGCAAAATGCTATTTTGAGTTATATATGTATGCAATTAAATTAATAATAATCATAAAATATATTATAAGAATTATTGAATTTAAATATAATATTTGTTATAATTTCTTTACATGGGGCTTTAGCCAAGCGGTAAGGCAAGGGACTGCAACTCCCTGAGCACCGGTTCAAATCCGGTAGGCCCCTCCATTAATATTGATTATATAATTAATCAAAATTAATATAATGTCGGTCTTAAATGATTGACTTTTTTATTTAATATAGAATAATATAGATTTGAGATTTTGATGGTTAGGTGATAAATTTGAAAAATTGCGTTGTTATTTATAATCCAAATAGTGGTCATGTTTTTAAAACAAAATACTTAAAAGAATATAAAAAAATTCTCAATAAACACGACTTTAATGCAAAATTTATTGGAACAGAATATGCTGGTCACGCAAAAGAAATAGTTAATCATTTAGATAATAATGTGGATCTAGTTATCTCAATGGGCGGAGATGGTACTTTTAATGAAGTAATGAGTGGAAACCTTGAAAGAAAAAAAACATTAGTGTTATCGCATATTCCGGTTGGGACTACGAACGATATTGGTGTTATGTTTGGCTATACTAAAGATATTGTGAATAATTTAAAGCTGTTATTAAAAGGCACTGTAAAAGGTATGGACATTGGTTATATAAATGGTAGGCCATTTGTATACGTTGCTGGTTTTGGTAAGTTCATGCAGATTCCATATAATACACCTAGGAAGCTAAAAAAAACATATGGACATTTAGCATATATTATCGAAGGCGTAAAAGACTTTTTTATGCCTACTAAATTATATAAATTAACTTATGAGATAAATGGAATTCAAAAAACTGGCTATTATTCATTTATGCTTATATCAAACGCTAATCGCATTGCTGGTATAAACAATTTTTATAAGAATATAAAATTAGATGACGATCGTTTTGAAGTATTATTTTGTAATTTTAGAAGAAGAATAGATATATTAAAAACCTTTACACTACTTCTTACAACTGATGCTTCTAAAGTATCTGGAATTGAGTTTTA
>CACXEC010000002.1 GCA_902766545.1 uncultured Erysipelotrichaceae bacterium
CCACGTCCACCTGATTGTTTAATGTACTTACCTTCGCAATCAGCAGCAACTGTTAAAGTTTCTCTGTACGCAACTTGAGGTCTTCCGACAGTTACTTCTACGCCAAATTCTCTTCTCATTCTTTCAACATAAACTTCTAAATGTAATTCACCCATACCAGATATAACAGTTTGTCCTGTTTCTGGATCAGTTTTATATTTGAAAGTTGGATCTTCTTCAGCTAACTTTTGTAGTGCGATAGTCATTTTTTCACCATCAGCTTTTGATTTAGGTTCTATTGCTTCATCAATAACTGGTGAAGGGAATTCCATTCCATTCATAATTACTGGTGTTTTTTCATCACATAGTGTATCAGCTGTAGTAGTATCTTTAAGACCTACTAGAGCAGCTATTTCACCTGTGTAAACTTCAGTAATTTCTTTTCTTGTATTTGCATGCATTTGTAGGATACGACCTACACGTTCTTTAACATTCTTAGTACTATTTAGAACATATGATCCACTACTAAGTTTACCAGAATATACTCTAAAGAATGCTAGTCTACCTACAAATGGGTCAGTCATAATTTTGAATGCCATAGCAGTAAATGGTTCATTGTCACTTGGCTTTCTTAAAACTAAATTTCCATTTTTATCAGTACATTCAATAGCCTCTAAATCAGTTGGTGCTGGTAAATAATCAATTACAGCATCTAAAGCTAATTTAACACCAATATTAAAGTGAGCAGTTCCACATAATACTGGGAAGAACTTAGCTTCTAAGACACCTTTTCTTATTGCACTTTTAATTTCTTCAACAGTTAATTCTTCGCCTTCAAGATATTTTTCCATTAGGACATCATCAAACTCAACTGCTTTTTCAACTAGTTCTAATCTTTTTTCTTCGACAATAGATTTTAAATCTTCTGGAATTGAAATTTCTACCATATTTTCATGTTGTTCTTTATCAAAACTATATGCTTTTCTAGTTACTAAATCAACAATTCCATTAAAACTATCTTCAGCACCGATTGGCCATTCAATTGGAGCAAAATTAACATTTAATCTTTCTTTAATGTTATTTAAGCACCAAGTAAAATCAGCACCTACTTTATCCATTTTATTACAAAAAATAAGTCTTGGAACTTTATATTCTGTAGCTTGTCTCCATACTGTTTCAGATTGTGGTTCAACTCCACCTTGAGTATCTAATACCATAATGGCACCATCTAATACTTTAAGTGATCTTTGTACTTCAACAGTAAAGTCTACGTGACCTGGGGTATCAATAATATTAAGTCTATAACCTTTCCAGTGAGCAGTAGTTGCAGCACTTGTAATTGTTATACCTCTCTCTTTTTCTTGATCCATCCAGTCCATTTGAGATTCACCATCATGAGTCTCACCGATTTTATGAGTAATTCCTGTATGAAATAATACTCTTTCTGTAAAAGTAGTTTTACCGGCATCAATATGAGCCATTATACCTATATTTCTAATTTTATCAATTGAAACATCTCTTGCCATATAAACCTACCATCTATAATGAGCAAATGCTTTGTTAGCTTCAGCCATTTTATGAGTATCTTCTCTCTTTTTAACAGCACCACCAACGCCATTTGCAGCATCCATAATTTCAGCAGCTAATTTTTGAGCCATTCCTCTTTCATTTCTAAGTCTTGAGTAATTAACTAGCCATCTTAGCGCTAAAGTTTGTTTTCTTGTTTCATTTACTTCAATTGGAACTTGAACATTAGATCCACCAACACGGCGTGATTTAACTTCTAATGATGGAGTAATATTTTCGATTGCTTTATTAAATACTTCCATGGGATCTTGTTTTGTTTTTTCTTTAATTGTATCAAAAGCCTCATATAAAATTTTAGAAGCAGTACCTCTCTTACCATCTTTCATAACAGCATTAATAAGTTTAGTAACTACTTTTGAATTATATATAGGATCAGCTAATACATCACGTTTTATTGCACGTCTTTTACGCATATTTTAATCCTCCTTTATATTATTTTTTTGGTTTCTTAGCACCATATTTGCTTCTTGCTTGTTTACGATCATTTACACCTTGAGTATCAAGTGTTCCACGAATAATGTGATATCTAACACCGATAAGGTCTTTAACACGTCCACCACGAACAAGTACTACTGAGTGTTCTTGTAAGTTATGTCCTTCACCTGGAATATAAGTATCAACTTCACGTCCGTTTGAAAGTCTTACACGAGCATATTTTCTTAATGCTGAGTTTGGTTTCTTTGGAGTTTTAGTACCAACACGAGTACATACACCTCTCATTTGTGGGTGATTTGTAGCAGTTGCTTTTCTTTCCATACTATTAAATCCAACATTTAATACAGGACTTTTTCCTTTACGAGTTTTCTTTTTTCTTTTAGTGTTAACTAATTGATTAATTGTAGGCATTTTCGTTCTCCTTTCTATGCACACATCCTGGTGTGTTGTAATCTTCTTAATTATAGGTCCTATCTAAGATAGAACCCAAATTAAAATACATAAATAATATAACATTATATTCTATGTATGTCAACAAATTTTTTTCTAGTTTTTATCAAATCCTTTAGTTTGATAATTACTACATTTTATGTATGGAATATAATTATAAAAATTACCTCTTTTTTCAACCATTACATATCCATCACATACTTCATTATTTACTTTTAAATCTATTTTATAATTGTTATTTGTAAAATCTTCAATTGTTATCTTATTCATAGTATTAATTAAAGATGGATATTCTCCTATTAGGCTTTCTGCTTGTCTTTTTAGATTATATTCTAATTCTTTATATGGTTTATCGTGTTTAGTAATTTTTATTCCTACTATTGTTAAACCTCCAACTAATATAACTGCTATTATTCCCCAAATAATCATTGTTTTTTTCATTTATTATCAACTTCCTCTATATTTGTATTATTTGTATTATTAATACTTAATCCATTGTAAAACTTATATATATAAATTATGGCAACAGTTAAAAAAGAGATTAAAATAAGCATTAAAAAAGCCATCATTTTAAAACCCCATCCACGATTATTAAGATTCATTTTCATCCCTCTAATTTATTATATTATAAAATTAAAAAAACCTCAATAGAGGTTTTTTCTTAAGCTAATTCTACAGTAGCGCCAGCTTCTTCTAATTTAGCTTTAATTTCGTTAGCTTCATCAGCTGAAACGTTTTCTTTAATGTTTCCGCCGTTGTCAGCAATAGCTTTAGCTTCTACTAATCCAAGTCCAGTAATTTCACGAATTACTTTAATAACTCCAATTTTAGCAGCTCCAGCATCTTTTAATACAACAGTCTTTGTTGAAGGTCCTTCTTCAGCGGCAGCAGCAGGTGCAGCAGCAACAGCTACAGCAGATGGATCTACTCCGAATTCCTCCTTCATTGCGTCAACTAATTCTTTAACTTCAAGAATAGTCATTTCTTTTAATGAATTAATAAAATCTTCTTTTGTAATTTTAGCCATTTTTTCTCTTCCTTTCCTTAAATTACTTTTCTAATCCTTCAGCATATAAATTTAATGCTATAGATAGATTTTTTACGTGTTCTATCATACCACCTGCAAGCATAGTAAGTAAGCCTTCCATAGATGGAATTGATGCATATTCATTAATAACACTCGTTCCA
>CACXEC010000003.1 GCA_902766545.1 uncultured Erysipelotrichaceae bacterium
CTTTCAATTCTAGTTTCTAATCCATTATCTGCAGATAAATCGTCTATAATTATATTTAAATACGGTTTATCTAATTTAAGTATTAATAACTCATTAACTAAACTATCTAACCCGCATGGAAAAGTAGACAGAAAAACTACACCATCAATTCTATTTTTTATCATTTCATATGCTCCAATTGATTCTTTACTATATTTCCAATACAATTCTTCTGATATATTTCTGCTTAATTTGCGACACATACTACTATCTAATGCATCACTATAAATAATATCTATATTTTCCTTTTTAAGCATGTCTAAAACAGGTTTGCCAATTAATTTATCATGGATTATATAACTATGAGATATCAGTAATACCTTCTTTTTATCACTATTTAGTTTATCCATGTTATTTTTTATTAAACTTTTTCTCTTTCTATTATTTTTTCTTATCGCATAAATATATGATTCATTTATTTTATCTTTTTTATAATCTAGAAAGTTCCCTAATTTAAATAAACCTTTTTTTAAATTTTCTTTATCATTTAAATTAATATTATAATCTAGTACCTTAACATCAAATAAATTACTTATAATATCACGGGCAGCTAAAAAACTTGTACATGTTTGATTAGATGTATAATAATTATCAATTCGAGGAACTAATATATAGTCACATTTATCTTTCAAATAATAGACATGTCCAATATAATTCTTCATAGATAAGCACATCTCATCAGGAGCATATTTTATCCCATCTTCAATTATTTTTCTATTAGTATCAGGACTAATAACAACACTCTCACCTAACTTTTTAAAAAAATTAACTATGATATCTCCTTGTAAATAATAAAACATGGATTTTGGAATTCCTATTTTCATATAATCACCAACTAATTATATTCCCAAAAAGAATTAAATATGATATAATTAATCTGGATGGTGATGAGATGGAAGTAAGAGAATTAACAGAAGAACAATTTGAAGAATTCGTATTAAATAGTAAAATATCATCTATATATCAGAGTACAGAGTACGCAAAAGTAATGAGTAATCAGGGATATAAAATATTATACTATGGCATTTTTAGTGATGATGAAATAAAAGGTGCGACTCTACTTTTAATAGAAAAATTACACGGTTTTAAATATGCTCTTGCTCCAAGAGGATTCTTAATTGATTATGAAGATAAAGAAATTCTACAGTCATTTACTACGCTATTAAGGAAGAAATTAAGTAAAAAGCATATTATGGCTGTTAAAATTAATCCAATGATTATTAAAAATAAATATAATCCAAAAATGAAAGATATACAAAAAGAAGATAATTATGAAGAAACATTCAATAACCTAAAAGAGCTTAAATATTTTCATCTAGGTTACAATAATTATTTTGAAGGACTAAAACCAAGATTTGAATCAATTATTAACATTAATAAACCAATTAATGAATTATTTAAATCAGTATCTAAAAACTTTAAAACTAAGATTAAAAAAGCTAATTTTGAGGGAATTAAAATCTATAAAGGTGGAGAAGCAGATTTAGAATACATATATAATCAAGCAAAAGAAAAATATAATAGAGACTTATCATATTATCAAGATACATATCATTATTATGAAAAAAACAAAAAAATTGATTTATATTATGCAAAATTAGATACTAAGGTTTATTTACAAAGTGTTCAAATAAATTATCAAAAGCAAGTTGAAAAGTGTAATAAAGCAAATAGTGAAGTGTTTAAAAATAGAGAAAACCAAAATAATAGGGCTATTAATAAAAAATTATATGAAGAAAATTTATTAAACTTATTAAAAAATGAACTTGTATATGCAACAAATTTATTAAGAGATAAACCAGAAGGAATTGTACTAGCTAGCGCACTCATTGTTAAGCATCAAAAAACAGCTTATCTATTTATGGATGGATATAACCCTGAATATAAAAGATTTAGTGCAAAACATTTGCTTATATGGAAACTAATAGAAAAATATTCACTTGAAAAATTTAGAAGATTTAATATGGGAGGAATTGCAAGTTTTAATCTTAAACCAGAAGAGAATAAATTTAGTGGATTAAATGAATTTAGATTAGGATTTGGCGCAACAGGATATGAATATGCAGGAGATTTCGAACTTGTAACAAATAAATTCTTTTATTTCCTATATCAAACATTATCACCAATACTAAAGAAATCAAAGAAAAAAAAGAAAGCTAAGGAAGTTAAAGGAAGTAAAGAAGATGAAGATAATTCTAGTGACAATGAAAAAGAAAAAAAGCCTGGTTTACTAAGTTTACTTTTTAAAAAGAAAAATGACGATGAATAAAAACTACAAGATGATAAATTCTTGTAGTTTTATCTTATTTTATCAGAAGAATCAATATTATTATCAAAATTAATACCTTTATTCTGCTCATATTCAGCTAATCTGTGTAAAAAATCATCTAATTGATTTAAAGAATCTAATAATTTTTCATTAAACTCAACTCTATTAAGCATACTTTCAGATACACTATCAATAGATAAAGCAGCATATTTTTTTACAATACTTAAATTACTTAATCTTTGAAATGCTTGACTACCTAATAATATATCAGCCTGCTCATTTTAATCATAATATTTAAATAAAAGCGTTTATTTTTTACACAATGTTTACAAAAAAAACAAGGCATAAACCTTGTTTTCTATTAACTATTCAATAATTTCTGAAATGTTACCAGAACCAACTGTTCTACCACCTTCACGAATTGAGAACTTAGTTCCATTTTC
>CACXEC010000004.1 GCA_902766545.1 uncultured Erysipelotrichaceae bacterium
ATGTATAACAGTCGATCAAACAACCATATTTAACTTTAATGGCAAAGAATCTGCCAATATCACTTTAAGTGCTGAAGTTCCTAAGGAGTTTGCCGAACAATTAAATAATAAAGATATAACCTTAAAACTAAATTATAAAAACGAAAAAAACAAAAATAAATATTTCACAATATATAAAGGTGTTATTAAAGAATAAATAATACCAGTATTTACTATTTCCCTATAATATGATATATTTAATATGTAATTGAGTTTTATCTCGTTACATTTGTAAGCAGATGTTTCTCAAACGAGATACACAATTGCTCCATAAAAAAATTACAGGCTTAGCCTGTTTTTTTATGGAAAAGCTTTAGGATTATTTATTCTTATAATTTAATAGAATATAATCTTCCGTACCCGGATTTATCATTTTTTAAAATATCTTGAACATAACTAAAACCTATTTTTTCATAAAAATTAGGGGCTTTATCTGTCCAAATAAAAACTTTATCATATCCTAATTTTTTATATTCTTCTTTTGCATAATTAATTAAAATTTTTCCATATCCCTGTCTTCTATACTTATCAAAGATCATAACACTGCAAATCCAAGGGTTAAATTCTGGATAATATTTTAATGTATCTAATCTTAGCGTGCAAAATCCTATAATATCATTACAATTTACTATAGCTATTCCATATGGTAGTTCATTATTTAAAGCATAGATATTTTTAAATTCATAATTAACATCCTTTAATGACATTTCTTTACTATATTTAGACCAATGATTAAAATGCTTATTAATTATTTTATCTAGTTCTTCATTTGTTAATTCACTAAACTTTTTTACTTGCATATAAATTCTCCTTCTATTATTTTAACATGTAATAATTAATTTTTAATTGATTATTATTGTTTATAATATAATTTAATTTAATTAACATTATCAGTATACTTACAGCCTTGATAGGCTTTTTCTTTTTTTAATTTTTTTACAATTCCATTTAATATATCAATTTTTTTAAGTGCCCATTCTGGTTCGATTAAATCTTCTTTTTTAGGATCTCCTGTTAAGCGATGAACCACAATATTTGGTTTTAGTATTTCTAGTTGTTTACAAACAATATTAATATATTCATCTTTAGTAAGTAATTTAATTGGGCTATGTTGATGGATTGTAGCTAATGTAGTATTTTTTATGATAAATAAATTATGTATTTTTATGCCATCAATATTTAATTTGTTTAAAAAGTGAATATTTTCTAGCATCATTTCTTCTGTTTCGCCAGGTAATCCGTTAATTAAATGAACTACAACATTAATTTTATTGTTTTTTAACGCATTAACACATTTAATAAAGTTTTGAATATTATGTCCTCGGTTAATATACTCTAGGGTTTTATCAAAAGATGATTGAAGTCCAAGTTCAATAGTAAGATATGTTCTTTGGTTTAAGTCTTTTAAGTATTCCAGACATTCATCACTTATTGAGTCACTCCTTGTTCCAATAGAAAGTCCTATAACATTTGGAAACGTTAAAACTTCTTCAAAACGTTTTTTTAAATTATTAACGCTATCAAAAGTGTTTGTAAAAGAACCAAAATAAGCTATGTATTTAGCATTTGGCCATTTTTTATCCATCATGTTTTTTTGTTCTAAGTATTGATCTTTTAAGGATTTATTTACATTTCCTGCATATTCGAAACTCCCAGAACAAAAAATACAACCTTTTTGTCCATTTATTCTATTTGGACATGTAAATCCTCCATTAAATGATAATTTAATTACTTTAGATCCAAATTTTTTTTTGTAATAATCGCTTAAATTATTATAGTACATAATATCACCTGGTATTTATATTTTAACATAGGTATGTTATAATTAAAAAAGGAGATGATTATTTTGAAGAAAAAAATTATTAGTTTGATTTGTACGATTATTATTGGCTTATTATCTTTTTATATTTTCTTACCGGCTATAAATATTCATAGTTTAGGTTTTTGGATATTTGTTATGTATCTAATAATGATTTATAGTGTAATTGCATTTTCAAGTTCAATTGGCGAATTACTTAAATATAATTCATTAAATATTAAAAAGAACGGTTTTAAATTTAATATAATTTTTTTAATTCCTTTAATAATTTTAGGTATTATTATTGTTGATATAATTGGCAGCCCTATATTTAATGCTAGTAAATATGCAAGTAGGATTACTATTGACGAAAATAAAACTTTTGCAGATGATGTTAAACCTGTTGATTTTACGAAATTACCTTTACTTGATAAAGACAGTTCTCAAAAATTAGGGGATAGAGTAATGGGACAAATGAGTGAACTTGTATCACAGTTTAATGTTTCAGATATTTATACACAAATTAATTATAATGATAGTATAATTAGGGTTACTCCTTTAGAATATGCTTCATTCATTAAATGGATAACTAATAAAAAAGATGGAGTTAAGGGATATATTACTGTTAATAGTGTGAGCGGAGAAGCTAAACTTACAAAATTAAATAAGGGAATGAAGTATGTTCCATCAGCTCATTTTGGAGAATTATTATCTCGTAAACTTAGATTTAGTTATCCAACTGATATTTTTGGTAGAATTTCATTTGAAATTGATAATGAAGGAAATCCATATTGGATAGTTCCGGTTATAACTTATAAATGGGTAGGACTTAGAGCTGAAGTAACAGATTTAATTATTTTTAATCCATTTGATGGAAGTAGTAAAAAGATGAAAATAGAAGATGTTCCTTCTTGGGTTGATATGGCATATTCAGCTGATTTAATTATTGAACAAGTTGATGATTGGGGAACGTTTAGAAGTGGCTTCTTTAATAGTATTTTTGGTCAAAAGAATGTTGTTAATACTACAGAGGGGTATAATTATTTAGCTATGAATGATGATATTTATTTATATACAGGTATTACGTCAATTGTAGCTGATGAAAGTAATTTAGGATTTATTTTAACTAATATGCGTACTAAAGAAACAGTCTTTTATGCTGCTCCTGGTGCGGAGGAATATTCAGCAATGGCATCTGCAGAAGGTGCTGTTCAACAAATGAAGTATACTTCAACATTTCCATTACTAATTAATTTAAATAACAAACCAACATATTTGGTAAGTTTAAAAGATGCTGCTGGTTTAGTTAAAATGTATGCTTTTATTGATGTCGCAGATTATCAAAAAGTAGTGGTTACTGATGCATCTAAAGGAATTGAAGCCGCTGCTAAAAATTACTTGGGGGATGCAAAGATTGAGCCAAGGGAAAATGATTTGATAAGTAAAACGATTACTATAAAATCGATTAAAGATGTTAGTATAAATGGAAATACCTTCTTTTACATTGTAGATAACGATAATAAAAAATATAAAGTATCAATTAATGTTAGTGATGAACTTCCATTTATAAAAGTTGGATCAACAATTAAAATAGGATATAGCGTTGAGTCTGAAATAACAAATATTATTAAAATTTATTAGGAGATATATGAAAAAAAAGCTTATATATATATTATTAATTATAGTTTTATTAATAATAGGGGGATTATTAGTGTATAAAAAATTTGCTAAAAAAGATAATCCTATGAAGCCTGAGGTAGCTTTGACTGGAGAATTAACACCAAATATAATTAAACTTACAAACAGATATTATCAGGATAATTTTTTAATTAGTCCATATTCAATAAAAGTTGCTCTTAATATGTTAAAAGAGGGAGCTGATGGGAATACTTTAGCGGAAATTGAACAATTACTTGATAAATCAACAATTGGAAATGTTAATAATCCAAATATTAAAATAGCAAATGCCGTGTTCATTTCTAATGAAGTTAAAGATGTGGTTGAAAAATCCTTTGTTAACGCTATAAGAAAAAAATATAATGGTGAAGTGTTATATGATGATTTTAAAACTCCAGAAGTTATTAATAATTGGGTAAATGAACATACTGATAAAATGATTCCTAAAATATTAGATTCTATGGATCCTAATTTTATAGCTGGTATAGCTAATGCAGTGGCTATAGATGTTAAATGGGCTTATGAATTCGAATGTCATTCTACAATGAGTGCTCCTTTTACTCAAAGGGATAATACAATAATTGACGTAGAAATGATGCATAATTCATATGAAAGAGAAGACGTCAAATATATTGATAATGATAAGATAACAGGAATAGTTTTACCATATGCTTCTGATACTAATTTAGAATTTATTGGTTTCTTGCCTAAGTCAGACGTTAATTCATTTATAAATAGTCTAACGATAGATGAATTAGTAAATATTGATAAAGAGGCTATTTCAGCAGGTGAAGATTTACACATTAATCTATCAATGCCAAGATTAAAATATGATTTTGATTTAGATCAGTTTAAAAATATTTTAATCGAACTTGGTATGAAGGATGCTTTTAATGGTATTAATGCTAATTTTCTAAAAATAATTAATATGGAAAATAGAATTAAAAAAGGTAGAGGTAATATTTATGTTGATGAAGCAATTCATAAAACTGCAATAGACTTAAATGAAAATGGTACAAAAGCAGCAGCAGTTACCTATTTTGGTTTAAAAGATGCAACTGCTGCAGCCCCAAAAACATTTAAAACTGTTAATATTAACCTTAATAAAACATTCGTTTATATGATAAGAGAAAAAACTACAAAAGAAATCTTGTTTTTTGGTGTTGCTAATACACCTAATGAATGGAATGGAACAACTTGTAGTAGTTAAAAGAGTCTATTAAAAAATAATAGATTTTTTTTATGGTATAATGCTATAATTTTTAAGGAGGATAATATGAATGAAATAGTTATTGGAGAGCTATCTAATGAATTAAATATTAAAAATAAACAAATAGAAGCGGTATTAAACCTTTTAAAAGAAGGAGCAACAATTCCTTTTATAGCTAGATATCGTAAGGAAGCCACTGGAGCTTTAGATGAAAATCAAATTGCAAAAATTGAGGAAAAGTATCGTTATTATACTAATTTGATGGAAAGAAAAGAACAAGTTATTAGATTAATCGATGAAAAGGGAATGCTTACAGATGAAATAAAGAACAATATTTTGGCATGTACTAAGCTTGTTGATGTTGAAGATATTTATTTACCTTATAAAGAAAAGAAAAAAACAAAAGCTACAGAAGCTATTAAGATGGGACTTGAACCACTTGCTAAGCTAATTATGTCATTTCCTACAAAAGGAGATATGAATTCTATTTGTTCAATTGTAAATGTACCTATAAAAGATGCTTTAGATAATACTTGTTATATTATAAGTGAGTGGATAAGTGATAATGCTTATTATCGTAAGTTTGTTAGGAACTATATTTATAATAATGGCTTAATTGTATCAAAAATCAAAAAGAATGCTGAAGATTTAAAAAAAACATATGAAATGTATTATGATTTTAGTGAAAAAATAAAGTATGCAAAAGGATACCGGGTATTAGCAATTAATAGAGGTGAAAAAGAATCAGTTTTATCAGTAAAACTAGACTATGACGGTGATTATATATTTAATTATTTAAAGAATAAAATTATTAAAAATCCATCTTCTTTTGTATGCAGTTATGTTGAGGATGCCATAAAAGATGCTTTGAAAAGATTAATTTATCCATCAGTTGAAAGAGATGTTAGAGCAGAACTTACTGAAAATGCTGAAGATAGCGCAATTGAAGTATTTAAATCCAATTTAGAAAGTTTACTTATGACAAGACCAATAAAAGGATACCGTGTATTGGGATTTGATCCAGCCTTTAGAACAGGATGCAAATTAGCTTGTTTAGATGAAAAAGGAAATGTTTTACATAAAGATGTTATATATCCACATGAGCCTAAAAATGATAAGGTTGGA
Organism: uncultured Erysipelotrichaceae bacterium; assembly: GCA_902766545.1. Taxonomy (GTDB): domain Bacteria; phylum Bacillota_I; class Bacilli_A; order RF39; family UBA660; genus CAG-533. The sequence goes on from CACXEC010000004.1 coordinate 5,850, forward strand.
TCTAGTAAAAAACTATTAGAACTAATTGATAAATATCATATAAATTTAATTGCAATTGGAAATGGCACTGCATCTCGTGAATCAGAGGAGTTTGTAGCAAGTACGATAAAAAACTTAAAAAATGTCTATTATATTATTGTTAGTGAGGCTGGTGCTTCTGTTTATTCAGCATCTAAAGAAGCGCAAAGAGAATTCCCGGATTATGAAGTACAAGAAAGAAGTGCTGTTTCTATTGGTAGAAGAGTAATTGATCCGCTATCAGAACTTGTTAAAATTGATCCGAAATCTATAGGTGTTGGTGAATATCAACACGATGTTAATTCTAAAAAATTAACTGAGAGTTTAGATTATACAGTTAGTAAGGTTGTTAACAACGTTGGAGTTAATATTAATACAGCATCATCATTTATTTTGAAATATGTATCTGGACTTACCAAATCGGTTATTGATAAGATTATTAATTATAAAGAAAAATCAGACTTTACTAGCCGTGAAGATATTAAGAAATTAACAACTGATAAAGTATATGAACAAGCTATAGGCTTTCTTAGAATCAATAATGGAAATAATTTGTTAGACAATACAGCAATTCATCCTGAAAGTTATGAATTAACGTATAAAATATTAAATATCATTGGTTTAAATATTGCTGATATTCAAAAAAATGAATTTAAGTCTAAATTAGAAAATGTTGATATTCAAGAACTTGTTAACAAAACAGGTGGAGATGAATATACTATAAAGGATATAATTAAGGAGCTTAAGAATCCAGGATTAGATCCAAGAACTGAAGCACCGGCTCCAATACTTAGAAATGATGTTTTAACAATTGATGATTTAAAAGTTGGGATGGAACTTAAGGGAACTGTTAGAAATGTTGCATCATTTGGGGCATTCATTGATATTGGTCTACATGATGATGGTCTTTTGCATATTTCTAAGATGAGTAAAGATTTTGTTAAAGATCCAAAGGATATTGTAAATGTAGGAGATATTATTACAGTTTATGTAGATGAGGTTAATAAAGAAAAAGAAAAAGTATCTTTAAGTTTACTTCCTATTTTAAAATAATTATCAAAAATACTTGAATTATTGACAAGATATGATATAATTAATCTTGTCAATTAATTGCAGGTGTAGTTTAATGGTAGAACTTCAGCCTTCCAAGCTGACCACGTGGGTTCGATTCCCATCACCTGCTCCATATGTAAAAATC
>CACXEC010000005.1 GCA_902766545.1 uncultured Erysipelotrichaceae bacterium
CTAGGAATAAAACAATAATTTATGTTTTTCATATTTACATATAGTATACAAACAACTTAATACATAAAAAAATTTACTTGAAATAAACAATATTTCCCTGACTTCAAAATTTTATGGAAGACTAAAAAAAGAATCATTTAATATTTGTCAATGATTCTTCTATTTTAGTTGTTTTACCTGCTTTTAAATTAGTTTTATAAATATATTTTTTTCCACCCGTTTCTTTCATTGCTTTTTCATGCATTTTATTAGAATAATTAGTATAATAAGTTCTAAGTTCTTTTTCCAATATTCCGTTTAAACTATCATATAATTCTTCTTTAAGTACTCCACTAGCAAGTTCCCAAATTTTTCCTAATTTAAGTGAAGGTCCAAAATATTCATCTTCGTGTTTTCTTTCTCTAATAACATTCCAATTAATGGTATTATATTTTTCTTTTAATCTAGAACTAATTTTATCTAGATTTTTATCTATTTCATCTACTAAACCACAGATAATAGGCATTTCATAACTATCATAAAAATAATTATCATCTCTATCTTTAGTTATTATATTTAGTTCATTAATATTCGCTATTATCTTTTCAATTGCTAATATGCTTTTTCTATTCATCTTCTAATAACACCTTTTCTATATCTTTCCAATTATTTACTCTAATAACATTATTATTAATTAATTCTTCTTTAGGTATGCTTTTATTGTGATACGCTGTAAATAATAACTTAGTAGAGGCACCTATTAAATTTGATAATTTATCATCTATTTTTATATCACAATTAATAATACTTTTATCTGCCGAAAACACAAATCTATCAGGCGTTAAAAAATCAAGTTCACGATATAAAAAGTCAAACTTATTTTTTAAATTTATTCCAGCATAATCTGGTATTTCTCTCCATATATAATCAGTTACAATATAGACTTTATATTTCTCGTTTATTCTTTTTAAAACATCATAAGCATTTTCAACCAAATTAGCATTGTCATATATATTTATATTTTTTAATTTATATAAAAAATCTTCTTTTTTTTCTCTAAGTAAATCTTGTAAATAAAAACTAACATTATCATTTAAACTAATTGAATATCCTAAATAATCTTCAATTAATTTTTGAAATAAACCACATACTATTACATCATCCATATCAACCATTATTGTTTTCATAAATCACCTATATCTAACACAATTTTATCACAATTCTATGATAACTTTATATTTTATTTTTATAATATATAACATTAATGCCATTTATTTTCTTTTTGAAAGTTCTACTACTTTACTCCAAAGTAAAGGACCAACTATTCCATTTTCTTCAAAGCCATAATCCTTTTGTAATTTTTTAATAGATCTTTCCGTCAAATCATCAAATACACCATTTACTCTTACGCCTGGAATTGAATGATCATATTGGCATATTTTAAGTAAAAACTTTTGTAACCTTCGCACATCTAAGCCAGTCATTCCTTTTGTTAAAAAATAATCTGGATAAAGTTCGTTAACAAAGTCTTGATATTCAGTAGGAAAAGACTTTAAGATATTATTATAAGCATTTTGTAAAACTAGCCAATCACTATAAGTAAACACACCTGTAACAGGTAAATTATATTTTTGTTGAAAAGCTTTTACCATTGTAATTGTATTATCATTATAAACTGAATTTAATGGTAATCTAGGAATATCTTTATCGAGAAAAGCTAATGCATCTAAAAAATAATGAACATATTCTACTTCAATTCCCGTATCTCCATAATCTAATTTATCAGTATAAAGAAATGTTACTTCATCTTCACTTAAACCTTCTGAATATAAATCAGATAATTTTTTTACACTTGTATAGACATATTTAATCTTATACCAAGTTCCTTTATCAACTATACCGGTTATAGGAAGCCCAAATATTTCTTGGAATTTTTTTACTGCTAATTCAGTCTCATTATCATAAATTCCTAAAGTAGTTGTTATCTCCGGAATAGCTGGATAATTTTTTCTAATTCTTTTTAAATCTCTTTGAATAAGTAAAACTGGATTCCCAGCATTTCCAAGCCCAATATTATATCCAGGAAAGCCAGCCATAGCATCACCAACTGGAGCATCATATTTTATTGAAATATCATTTCCATAATAGTATTTTAAAATATCTAATGCACTTTTTCCTTGATTAGCTAAAGAAACACTTCCCCACTGTGAAAGGCCATCACACTTTGTATTTCGGCCATCACAGTATCTTGTAAAATATGGTTGAACTTGATTTCCTTTTACAACATAATTATTAAATATTTCATCAACTATATTTTCAATATTTTCGTAAGTTGAACGATTCTCAATATAAGTTTGATCATATATTGGAGATGATGTAATATCAAAATTATATCCCTTTGAGCGATACCATTCATTATATACTCTATTTAAAG
>CACXEC010000006.1 GCA_902766545.1 uncultured Erysipelotrichaceae bacterium
AACAATTGATAATGAAATTATTTATTCTTTAATTGATAATAGTTATGATTTATCGAGCAAAAAATAATGGTTTTATGGTATACTTTAGATGTAGGTGATTTTATGGCTAATAGAAGTGAATTAAGAGAAAAGATTATGACAATTATTTATCAAATTTCTTTATATAAGAAAAATAAAATGGAATTTGATGTTGATGATGTTATAAATGAAAATCAAGAAATAGAAAATGAGTTTGTTAAAGATATGGTTTATGGAGTTGTTACGAACTTTGATGAACTTACTGAAACTGCTAATAAATATTTAAAGGATTGGAAAATCGATAGATTAGATTTAACTGGGGCATCTATTCTTAGAATGGCTATATATGAAATTATGTATATGGATACTCCTAAAGTAGTTGTTATAAATGAAGCAATTGAACTTGCTAAAAAGTATAGTGATGAATCTGTACGGAAAATGATTAATGCTTCACTTGATAGATTGATTAATGAAGGCTAATATGGATATAACTTATCGAACTATTACAGAGGTTAATAATTATATTAAACTAATACTTGATAATAACTCTCATTTAAATTTAATATACTTAAAAGGGGAAATATCTAATTTTAAGAATCATTCAAGAGGACATTTATATTTTACTTTAAAAGATGAAAACTCAAGGCTTTCAGCAGTTATGTTTGCTAGTAATGTTAAACATTTAAATTTTGAGCCTAAAGATGGAGATAATGTTTTAGTTAGAGGTAGAATTAGTGCTTACCCACAAGCAGGAACTTATCAAATATATGTTGATGATATGCAACTTGATGGACTTGGTAATTTATATATTGAATTTGAAAAACTTAAAGAGAAACTATTTAAAGAAGGCTTGTTTAGTGATGAACATAAGAAAATGATTCCTAAATATCCGGAAAAAATTGGCGTTGTAACTGCACCAACTGGAGCTGCTGTTAGAGATATTATGAGTACGATTAAAAGAAGATATCCTTTATGTGAAGTTATATTGTTTCCGAGTTTAGTTCAAGGTGGTGAAGCTGCACCTAATATTGTTAAACAAATTGAAGTAGCTGATAATTATAATTTAGATTTGCTAATCGTTGGTAGGGGCGGGGGATCTATTGAAGATTTATGGGCTTTTAATGAAGAAATAGTGGCAAGAGCGATTTATAATGCTCATACTCCAATAATAAGTGCCGTTGGACATGAACCAGATTTTACAATTGCAGATTTTGTTGCTGATTTAAGGGCACCAACACCAACTGGAGCTGCAGAAATGGCTGTTCCAACAATTACAGATATTAATGCATTAATTAAACAATTGAAACTTAGAAGTGAAAATGCAATTAAACAAGTTGTTAATACTAATTATATTACTTTAAAGAATTTGAAAAATTCATTTATACTGAAAAATCCAATGAGTTTATATGAGATTAAAGAGCAAAAATTAGATCAAGTAATTGATTCTTTAAATCATAATATTAATAATATTTTAAGTATGAATAATCATCGTTTAGAAATATGTTATGGAGATTTAAGACTTTATAATCCAAGTTTTTTAATAAATGAAAAAGTTAATTATTTAAATAGCTATAAAGTTAGTTTAAATAATATTATTGATAAAATGATTATGAATTCTAATCATCGATTTGAATATATTATAAATAGTTTAAAATTAGTTAATCCGCTTAATATACTTAGTAAAGGTTATTCTTTAGTTAAAATAGATGATAAGGTAATTAAAAGTGTTAAAGATATAAAGATTAATGATGAAGTTAATATTAAGCTATATGAAGGTGAAATTAAAGCAAAAGTAATGGAGGTAAATGATGGAAAATAAAACTTTTGAAGAGGCTTTAACAGAATTAGAAGAAACATTAAAAAAATTAGAATCTGGTAATATCCCTTTAGAAAAAGCTATTGATGAATATACTAAAGCAATGGAACTTGTTAAATTTGCTAGTGATAAATTAAATAATGCAACTGCTAAAGTTAATAAGATACTTGAAGAAAATGGGGAATTAAAGGATTTTGCTGTTGAAGATAACCAATAAATGGTTATCTTTTTTTTAATGGATTATCCATAATAATATTAGGGTGATTTTGATGAAAAAATATTTATTTTTTTTAATTACTTTATTAATTCCTTTAAATGTATTTAGTTATTCGGACTATATAATTCCTGGAGGTCAAAGTGTTGGTATCTCAGTTAATAATAAAGGAATTATGATTGTAGGCTTTTATAAAGTTGCAAATAATTTAAATAAGAATAAACTTAGGATTGGAGATATAATTACTAAAGTTAATGGAGAAGAAGTAGTAACAATTAATGAACTTGTTAAATCGGTAGAAAAGTATGCTAAAGATAATAAAGTATTATTAACTATTAAAAGAAATAATAAAGAATTTGAAAAAGATTTTGAACTTATAAATAATAATGGAACATATAAAACTGGATTATATGTTAAAGACAGTATTACGGGGATAGGTACATTAACATATATTGATCCAGAAACCAAAATATTTGGCGCTTTAGGGCACGAAATAGCTGATTCTATTTCTGGAAGTATAGTTGAAATAAAGGATGGAACTATATATAAGAGTGTTATTACAAGTATTGATAAAGGCCAAAGAGGAATTGCAGGATCTAAAAATGCTAAATTCTATTCTAATGATAAATATGGAGATATAAATAAGAATTCAAAAGTTGGAATATATGGCTTATATAATAAAGATATTTCTGGTTATAAAACATTAAAAGTAGGAGATTTAGACAGTATAAAATTAGGTAAAGCTTATATTTATACAGTTTTAGATGGTGAGAATATAGAAAAATATGAAATAATTATTGATAATGTAAATTATGGATTAACTAAAAATATTCATTTTGAAATTATTAGTGATGAATTAATTAATAAAACAGGAGGAATTATTCAGGGAATGAGTGGAAGTCCTATTGTTCAAAATGATTTAATTATTGGTGCTGTAACTCATGTTATAGTAGATAATCCAACAACTGGTTATGGTGTTTCAATTATAAATATGTTAAAAGAGGGAGAAAGATAACCTCTTTTTCTATTTGGGCTTGATATTTATTTAATTATTTGTTAAAATTATTTTTGGTATGGCGAAATTGGTGAAGTGGTTAACACGCCGGATTGTGGCTCCGGTATGCGTGGGTTCGATTCCCACATTTCGCCCCA
>CACXEC010000007.1 GCA_902766545.1 uncultured Erysipelotrichaceae bacterium
CCTTTATATCTTTGTAATTTATAATTGCTTTTACCTTCAGTAAGTTCTTTTAATTCTTCATTTGTCCAGCAATATTCATGAGTTTTTCCATAGTCTATTTTATATAATGGAGGCATTGCGATATATAAATGTCCTTCTTCGATTAAAGGCTTCATAAAGCGATAAAAGAAAGTTAACAATAAACATTGAATATGAGCTCCATCATCATCGGCATCTGTCATAATAATTACCTTATCATAGTTGATATCTTTAATATCAAAGTCTGGCCCATATCCAGCTCCAATACAATTTATCATTGTATTAATTTCTTCATTTTTAAAGATATCAGCACTTGTAGCTTTTTCAGTGTTAATTATTTTACCTCGAAGTGGTAAAATAGCTTGAAATTTACGATCTCTACTTTTTTTAGCCGTTCCACCTGCTGAATTACCTTCTACTATAAATAATTCATTTATTTTAGGGTTTTTGGCTTGAGCTGGAGTTAATTTAGCAATTAGATTTCTTGATTCACCTTTTTTATTTTTGCCATTTCTGGCTTCTTCTCTAGCTTTCCTAGCTGCTTCTCTTGCAGTTTTACTTTTTATCATTTTATCCAAGATGGTTAATGATATTTCTCTATTCTCTTGTAAATAATATTTAAGATTATCATAAACTACACTTTCAACTACAGTTCTAGCCTCTGGTGTTCCCAATTTTCCTTTGGTTTGTCCTTCAAACTGTAAAAGATTTTCTGGTATTTTCAGATTTATGATTGCAGTTAATCCTTCCCTGGCATCAGATCCTTCAAAATTAGTATCTTTATTCTTCAATAAATTATTATTTCTTGCATATTCATTAAAAGCTTTAGTAATAGCGGTTTTAAATCCAACTTCATGAGAACCTCCATCAATAGTTTTTACGTTATTAACAAAGGAAATAATATTTTCATTATATGAATCTGTATATTGCATAGCAATATCTACTTCAATACTATTTTTAGTTCCATGAATAGGAATAACTTTATGAAGAGTCTTTTTATCTTCATTTATATAATCTACAAAAGATATTAACCCATTATCATAGTGATATGTTACTTTTTTATCTTCTATGGTATCTTCAATTTCACAAGTTAATTCTTTAAGTAAAAATGCGCTTTCTTGCATTCTTTCACAGATAGTTGAATAATTAAATGATAAATTTTTAAAAATTTCTTTATTAGGCATAAAAGTAACAATAGTACCTGTTCGATTAGTATTTCCAATTTCTTTAAGTGGTGAATCAACTTTTCCGCCTTCTTTAAACTTAATTTGATGAATTTTACCATCTCTTAAAATAGTTACTTCCATCCAATCGCTTAAAGCATTAACTACTGATGCTCCTACTCCGTGAAGTCCACCAGATACTTTATATCCAGCTGTTTCAAATTTTCCTCCAGCATGTAATATTGTATATATTACTTCAGGGGTACTTTTACCACTTTTGTGCATACCGGTGGGTACTCCACGACCATTATCAGCTATGGTAATGCTTCCATCTTTATTAAGTCTTACTTGTATTTTATTACCATAACCATTGATTATTTCATCTACTGAGTTATCAATAATTTCCCATACTAAATGGTGTAGTCCTCTTTTATCAGTACTTCCAATATACATACCTGGTCTTTTTCGTACTGCTTCTAACCCTTCAAGGATAGTTATTGAACTTTCATCATACTTTACCATAAGTATCACCTTTTCAAAGTATATCAAAATCATAAAAAAAAGACAAATTTAATTGTCTTATAAATGTCAAATTAGCGTGATAATTTTCTTTCTTCGTCTTTAATCTCTGGAATTATAATTGTATCTTCTAAACCAACTGTTTTCATAAGTTCAGTTAGTCCCTGGTCTTCCTCAGTTGGTTCTTTATGAGATGATTTTAATTTAGCTAAACGACGCTCTATTTCTGCATTGCTTAATATTACCGGGCCATTATCAACCTCTGGTTCACTTAAGGAACTTACTTCTTCAATTTCAGCACTTTCTAATGAAGGAATATTTTCTTCAAATGTTTCATCGATTTGTTCTTTACTTTCATAATTTTCTAAAACAGGTTCATTAAATAATTCACTAATTGTTTTATCTTCGTTAGGTATTTCAATCGTTGATACTGGTTCTTCTTTAATTTCTTCTTTTTCTATAAAAAAGTTATCTTCTATTGAACTTTCTTCTTTACTAGGTTCCTCTTTTATTATTACAGGATTTTCCACTGGTGATGGAGTTAGTTTACTAGCATAATTTTCTTCTTCATCATTTAGTAAAACATTATTAAAGATTTGAGTGTCAGTAAGTTTTTCTTCTTCAACGTCTTCCATAAAAATAGCACTGGCTTTTTTAAATTCTTCTTCACTTTTTGTATCTGGCACTACTTTTACTGGTTCAGCTAATTCTTCATTTTTTTCTTCTAAAGTTTTTTTTGCTAATTTCTTACTACTTGATTTAGTTTGTACTAAAGTAATAATAATTAAAACAGCAAAAAATAAAGCTATTGCGCCTAATATCAAATAAAACTGAAGCATTTGACCATTTCCGTATAGTTTTTCTATAAAACTGTCAATTTTTTCCATATAAAAACCTACCTTTTATTCTACATATAGAATAGCAAAAATACATATAAAATGCAATAAAAAAATAGACTAGTTTAATTAACAAACTAATCTAATTTGACGCTTACTAATTTTGAAATACCTGATTCTTGCATGGTTATTCCATATAAATTATTGGTATATTCCATAGTTCTTTTCTTATGAGTAATTATAATAAATTGTGTTTTTGTATCAATACTATTTAAATATTTACCAAACATATCAACATTGGCTTCATCTAGGGCTGCTTCTACTTCATCAAATATACAAAACGGTACAGTTCTAATATTTAATATTGCGAATAATAAAGCAATAGCCGTTAAAGAACCTTCTCCACCAGATAATAATTTAGTATTTTTAATCTCTTTTCCAGGTGGTATAGCTTTAATTTCTAATCCACTATTTAATAAATCATTTGGATCAGTTAAAACTAATGATGCTTCTCCACCTTTAAATAATTTTTTAAACACTTTATTAAACTCTTCATTTAAAGCATTATATGTTTCTTGGAGTTTAATAATCATTGTATCATCAAGTTCATTAATAATTTCTAATAGATTATTAATTGAAGCGTTTAAATCCTCTTTTTGACTTGTTAAGAAATTATATCTTGTACTTACTCTTTCATATTCAGCAATTGATCCAACATTGACATCACCTAAAGCTTTGATATCTCTTTTTAGACTATTAACTATTGTTCTTGTTTTATCAACACTATCTTCAAGTTCATAAGTTTTAGCTTTATCAAAAGTCATGCCATATTCTTCATTTAATCTCAGCAAATAATTATCTAATTTAACTTCTTCTTTACTTATTAAAATTTCTATTTCTTTAAGTTCATTTATTTTTTCGTTATAATCATGATTTTGTTTTTTGTTTTGTAATTCTAATTCGTTAATTTCACTTTGAAGATCATTTTTGTTATTTTTAAGTTCTGTTAAGGTTAATTCTAATTTTTCTTTTTCATTATTTACTTCATAGTATTTATTTAAAATCTTTTCTATCTCTTTATCAATAGAACTATTAATAAGTCCTTCATTTCCAAGAATTTCATTCTTTATGCTTTCATAATTATTATTTAATGAACTAAGCTCTGAATTTTTACGCATTAAACTATCTTTTAAAGCATTATATTCATTATTTAAATTAAATACTTTAATTTCTAATACTTTAAGATTTTGATCACTGATATTAATATCATCTTCGATTAATTTAATATTTTTAATTTTATCTTTATGGATTTTAATCTTATTTTCTAATTCATATTTTTGATTAATTATTCCTGTGACGGATTTATTTTTACCTCCTGTGATACTACCACCAGCAGATATTAAATCTCCTTCTAAAGTTACAATTTTATATGAATAATGGATTAGTTTACTTATTCGATTAGCATTTACTAGATTATCTACTATGATAATGTTACCTAAAGCGTTTAATACAATATTACGATAAATATTATCATATTTAACCAAATCAGATGCAATTCCAATAAAAGATTCATCATCTTTAATTTTATTTAAAATATTTGGATCAATAGCTTTTGGCTTAATAATATTTAATGGAAAAAAAGTAACTCTTCCTATACCATTTTGCTTTAAATAGTTAATGGCATCTTTAGCATCATTTTCATTATCTACTATTACAACATTACTAGTAAATCCTAAAGCTATATCAATAGCAATACTATATTTTTCTTCGGTTTCTATTATCTTACCAAGCGTATTATGAATACCTTTAAGTCTTGTATTATTTAAAACTTGTTTAACCGCTTGAGGTAATTTACTATCATTTTCAATAGCTTCTTTAATTACTTCTATTTCATTATTTAAAATAACTTCTTCTTTATTTAAAGAAGATAAACTATTAAGTAAAGTATTTTTATTTAAGTATTCTTTTTTATATTCATTATTTGTATTAGTACATTCTGCTTCTTTTAAAGCTAAATCTTTTTCTTTAATCTTAATTTCATTTTTTAATGCAGTTATTTCACTTTTAACTTTTAATTCTTTTTCTTTTAAGTCAAGTATATTATTTTCTAAAATAGCATTATCAACTTTATATTTTTCTCTTTCAATCATAATTTGTTTTTCACTTGATAAAGTTGATAGCTCATTAGTTACTTTATATAATTTATCACTTTTAGCACTTATTTCATTTTCTAATTTAATTAGTTTTAATTTTAAAGTATCGATTTTTGATGAATCAACTAAAGATGAATTATCTAATTTTAATATAATATTATTTAGTTCTTCTTTAGTTTCTTGGTGAGTTGTATAACTATCATTTATTTCTTTTATATCATGAGCAAGAAGTGCAATTTCATTATTCTCTAAAGATGTTTTATATTCTAAGTATTTAGTCGCTACTTCACTTTGATTTTTTAATGGTTCTAAATTTACAGATAACTCATCAATAATAAGATTTATTTTATCTAAATTATCTTTAGTTCTATCTAATTTTCTTAAGGATTCTTCTTTTCTTTTTTTATATTTTAATACTCCAGAGGCTTCTTCTAAAATAGTTCTTTTTTCTTCTGGTTTACTATTTATTATCTCGCCAATTTTTCCTTGGGAGATAATAGATAGCGAATTAACACTTGTTCCAGAATCAATAAATAAGTTAGTAATATCTTTTAATCTAACTGATTCATTATTAATATAGTATTCATTTTCACCAGTAGAATAAACTACTCTTTTAACTTCAATTTCGGTTAAATCGCTATTTAAATAATGGTCTTCATTTTCGAAAGTAAGAGATACCCAAGCTCTAGTTAATGGTCCTCTTGTTTTTGAACCAGCAAAAATAACATCTGATGAAGATGTGCCAGCCCTTAAGTCTTTTAAAGACTGCTCGCCTAAAACCCATTTGACAGCATCAACAATATTACTTTTTCCAGAACCATTTGGACCGACAATACCGGTAATTCCATCTTTAATATCTATAGTAACTTTATCAGCAAAACTCTTAAATCCATGGATACTTATTCTCAATAATCTCATTTAATTACACCTGCACTTAAATTAATAGCATTTTTGGCAGCATCTTGTTCAGCTGCTTTTTTATTTTTCCCTACTCCTTTAGCATAAACAATTCCTTCAATTAAAACTTCTACAGTAAATGTTTTATCATGTGCAGGGCCTTCTTCTTTTATAACACGATATTCAACACTTCTTTGATCAGTTTGAACCATTTCTTGTAAATATGATTTATAATCACTTAAAAATACTCTTTTTTCATCTATATAAGGTTTAGCTATATCTAATACGAACTCTTTAGCTTTATTATACCCATTATTTAGGTAGATAGTTGCTACTACTGCTTCAAAAACATCAGATATAACAGTATTATTTGGTTCATCTATATTTGAAGCAACTAATATATGATCTTTAAGATTAATGGTTCTAGCATATTCAACTAAAGCTTCTTCACATACATAACTACTTCTTATTTTAGACATTTCACCTTCGGTATAGGTAGTATTTTTAAATAAATATTCACTTATAATAAGCTCAAGGACTGCATCGCCTAAATATTCTAATCGTTCATAGCTTTCAATATGATGTTCATTAGCATATGAAGTATGTGTTAAAGCAATGCTTAATATTTTATTATTACTATTAATTCCATACTTAGTTAAATCCATAACTATCACCTATCATCCATTATAACTTAAATAGGCGCTTATTTCTAGAGTTTTCTTTTCATATGTACTGTTTATTTTGCAAAGTACATCTTTTTGTAGTAAAATGAGATAGATGAGTATGAAAAAGTTTTTAATTAAATTAATAGAGCTTTACCAGTGTACTCCTTTATTATCCCATAAAATGTGTAGATTTACTCCTACTTGCTCAGAATATATGAAAGAAGCAATTATAAAATATGGGACTTTTAAAGGAATAAAACTTGGTATAAAAAGATTAATTAGATGTCATCCATTTGGAAAATATGGTTATGACCCATTAAAGGAGAATTTATGAAAAGAATATTTAAATTATTTATATTGTTACCAATTATTTTTAGTATAACAGGATGCATAAAAAGAGATAGTTATGAAAATATAACCGTTTATACAACTGTATATCCGATTGAGTTTATTACTAATTATTTATATCAAGATCACGCAAAAATATATAGTATATATCCTAATGGAGTTGATATTAGTAACTATGTATTAACTAATAAAAAATTAAGTGATTATAGTAAAGGTGAACTTTTTATTTATAATGGTTTATCAAACGAAAAAGATATTGCTGCTAATCTACTTAATAAAAATAAAAGAATGGATATTATTGATGTTTCTCAAGGTTTAGAAATTAAAAATGATGTTACAGAATTATGGCTTAGTCCTTCAAACTTTTTAATGATGACGTCAAATGTTAAAAATGGACTTAAAGATTATATCTCATATAAAGGTTTACTTGATGAAATAGAAAAAAAATACGATGAATTAAAAATAATTATTTCAAAATATGATGCTGAATTAAAAATAATAGCAGAAAATTGTACAAATAAAAGGTTAATAGTTGCAAATAATTCATTTAAATTTTTAGAAAAATATGGTTTTGAAGTTATTTCAATTGCTGCTGATGATGAAAAATCAAATACAAATATAAGTCAAGCTGAAAAATATTTTTCTTCTAAGGAAAACACCTATTTATTTGAACTTAGTGGGACGGAAGAAACCGATACAATAAAAAATTTAACTAGTAAAGGCGCTAAAAAGGTTGATATATCTAATATGATTACTTTAACTGAAGAAGAAAGAAAAAATGATACTGATTATTTTTCTTTAATTCAAACTTTTATTGATGCAATAAAAGCAGAAGTTTATTAACAATTCTTGACAAGAAATTATTATTATAGTAAAATTTTCTTGTTGGCACGGAGTAGTACTCAAGAGGCTGAAGAGGCGCCCCTGCTAAGGGTGTAGGTCGGGTAACTGGCGCGAGAGTTCAAATCTCTCCTACTCC
>CACXEC010000008.1 GCA_902766545.1 uncultured Erysipelotrichaceae bacterium
TGGATTTTGAAATAAGGCTTCTCCATTTTTTTCTCTTTCTTCATTTAGTTTATTAAATGATGATAGTGGCATATAGATTTCTCCACGCACTTCAAGATCTACTTCTTTGTTAAGTCTCATAGGAATACTCTTAATAGTTTTTACATTGTGAGTAATATCTTCACCAACTGTACCATTACCACGGGTTGCGGCATACTTAAAAATACCTTTTTCATACTGGATAGATACTGCTAAACCATCTATTTTAAGTTCACATACATAAGTGGGATTAGGAAACTCTTTACGAATTCTTTCATCAAATGCAACTATTTCAGATTCATTAAAAACATCTGCAATAGAAAACATAGGAACCTTATGAGTTACTTTTTGAAACTCACTAATGACTTCTCCACCAATTTTTTCAGATGGAGAATCTGGTCTTTTAATTTCCGGGTATCTATTTTCTATATCTAAAAGTTCACTCATTAAATTATCATATTCCCTATCCGTAAGAGTTGGATTATCTAATGTATAATATTCATAATTAGCCTTTTCGATTAATTTAATAAGTTCATCATAACGTTCTTTCATAAGTTCACCTTCTATTAATATTATACTAAAAAAAAGGGGATTTATAAAGATTACTTGAGTAAATAATAATATTTAATTCACAATAATATTGTAAAAATTAGGATATATGCTATAATATAAATAGAAAGAGAGAAAGACCCCCTGTGGTCAGCCTCCCCTTTCGGTTTTGCGTCACACAACTAAGGTTGTGTGGTTTTTTTATTTAAATAATATTACTATTAAGATAAATAAAAGTGTAAGTATTATTATCTGATTAAAAATCTTTTGATTCATACTTATCACCTCCATTTCAGAATAAAAAGTATTCCGAAAGGAGAAACCAACACATAAACTTTCTCTCTTAAATTAATATTATATATATTCATTTTATTTTAAGTCAATATAAAACTGTACGCAATCCTAGATAAATACTAGGTTTGCATACAGTTTTTAAAAATTTGTATTATATTATTCATTAAATTCATTTTCATTTTCTTTAAAGAAATTATAATATACTTTTACATTTCCCAGTTCATTCCACTTTTTAGTTCTTACAGGTATTTCATCTAAATCATAAATTAATGCTTCGTTTAGGTTAAGTAAAAATGGACTATGCGTTGAAATAATAAATTGACAATTATAAAATCTTGCAGAATCTTCAATAAATTGTTTTAGTTTTAATTGGTTTTCTGCTGATAAACTATTTTCAGGTTCATCTAATATGTATATACCATTTTCTTTAATATCTTGTTCCCAAAACATTAAGGCAGATTCTCCGTTAGATTGCTCAACTATATTGTTGTTCATCAGCCTATCTCTTATATATGATGACATAGTTTTGTGTCTGGCATCGTACTGATCTTTTAGTGCTTCATGTTCTTCGATGGAAAAATCTTCACTATTATATTTATTATTTAAAAATTCTTTAGTTAAAGTATTTTTTCTTCTATTTACATTCGCGTTTATTGCCCTTATATCCAATAAGTAATCAAATACATCATCACTTGAAATAAATTTAATTTCTTCTGGTTCTTCATAATTTAGATCCATTTTACAATATTCTACATATTTATCAAAGAATACACCTTTATTAATGGTTGTTTTTCTTGATGCATTTAATTTATTACCTATTATATTTAAAAGAGTAGTTTTACCTGAACCATTTCCACCATAAAAGATAGTTATTGGTTCAAAGTATATTTCTTCAAACTTTTTAGGAGGAAATATCCCAAGTGGATAATGATTATTAAATATTCTTCGACTATCTAAGCAGAATTCCTCCTTTTGTTCATTTAAAATTTGAAAGTGTTTTAAATAAATCATAATGCCTCCTATAAATGTTTAGTATAACTTGGAACAGGTCTATATTCTCCGTCAGATGATTCTATTACTTCACTAATATTTAACCCAATATCCTTTGTAGGAAAAACAGGTAATTTATAGAATTTTCCATCAGCAAAATATAACTTAGAAACTCGATGTAATTTAAAGCCTCTATTTAGGTAATCGATAAATCTTTTTTCACAATCACTTTGAGCGGTTAAAATAATTCCATCACCAGAGAAATTCACAAGACTGTAATTAGAGTATCTAATTAAAAAGTCAGTAACTATTTCCCCAAACTGCATAGCTCTAGGGTCTAATTCAGCTTTTGTTTTAAGCTTACGTGAATATTGTTTAAATTGATAATCCCAAAGAGAGGTTTCAACTACTATTATGGAAAGTAATTCATCAAGCGGCATGGTATCATTCACTGGTAAGTACCATTTATATTCTGGATAGAACTTTCTTACAAATTTATAAAATATCCATACTATTTCTATGTCTTTCTTTATTTCTTCTCTAATAAGTAAATTCAAAAAATACCATTCATGAGGAATATTAATGTTTCGATATTGACCAATGAGAATTTCATTGATAAATTCATGTGTTACTATTCCAGATTTATCACCATCAGCTTTGTACATAATTATTCCTCTTTCTAGTTGAATACTATAGCATTAATTTTTATGCTAAGCAATACTTATGATATTTTAGTAATACTTTTATGATTCTTCATAAGCTTTTTAATACCTGTTTTAAATGCGACTTCAATAAGTGAACCATCTACTTTAGTAACTGCTCCAATACCATATTGTTCATGCTGGATGACACTTCCCTTTACAATATCATTATTATCTTCTGTATACATTGATTTTTTATCAATCATTTTTATTTCTTTTTCGGCCGATTCGTTCTTTTCTAAGAGATTTGGATTAATTTCAGCAATAAATCTTGATGGCATATTCATGTTATCTTTACCATAAAGCATTCTTCTTTTGGCATTTGTAATATATAATCTTTCTTTGGCTCTAGTTATTCCTACGTAGCATAGTCTTCTTTCTTCTTCAAGGTTATCTTCCATTAAAGACATATTATGTGGAAATATTCCTTCTTCCATGCCTACTAAAAATACTACTGGGAATTCTAGTCCTTTTGCACTATGTAAAGTCATAAGTGTAACCGCATTGCCATCTTCTGTATGATTAGATATATCAGATATTAAAGATACTTCTTCTAAAAAATCTCCTAAATTTACAGATCCTGTTCTTTCCTCAAAAGATGCTGTTATTGATTTAAATTCCATTAAGTATTCAAGTCTAGTTTCATCTTCTATAGCTTTACTTGATTCAAGTTCTTTTTTAATACCTGTTTTATCTAAAACCTCATCTATTAGCTCTGTAAGAGACAAGCTTTCACTTCTTTTGATTAAATCTTCAATTAAGCTTTTAAATTCCAATTCTTTCTTTGAAGATAATGCTTCAAACATGGTTATATTATTATCACGAGCTCTTTGTTCTAGTTCACTTAGACTAGAATCTCCTATACCTCTTTTTGGTACATTAATAATTCTTCTTAAGCTGATTTCATCTTGAGGATTATAAATTAATCTTAAATAGCTAATTAAGTCTTTAATTTCTTTACGATTATAGAAATAATAACTACCAAATACTTTATATGGCGTACCTTTATTTAGAAACACTTCTTCGATAGCACGAGATTGAGCATTAGTTCGATATAAAAGTGCAATATCACAATAATTGTATCCTTTGATTATTAAATCATTAATTTCATCAATTATTAAAGATATTTCATGTTTTTCATCATAACTTCTTAAATACTTAATCTTAACTCCTTCGCCTTTATCTGAATAAAGACGTAAATCTTTTCTTTCTTTATTATTTTTTATTACTTCATTAGCAGCTTCTAAAATAGTATTAGTACTTCGATAATTATGTTCTAATTTTATTACTTTAGCATTTTTAAAGTCTTGTTCAAAATTAATTATATTACGATAATCTGCTTGTCTAAAAGCATAAATACTTTGATTCATATCTCCAACTACAAATATATTTTTATACTTATTAGCAAGCAGTATAGATAGTTTATATTGAACGGGATTTGTATCTTGGTATTCGTCTATTAAAATATACTTAAATCTATCTTGATAGTGTTCTAAAATTTCAGGATGTTTGGTAAATAGCCTTACTGGTAATAGAAGTAAATCATCAAAATCAACTGAAGCACTTTCTATTAATTTTTGATTATACTTATGGTAAATTTCAACTATAGTTTTATCCATTGGGGTATTAAATAGTTTATCGAGTTCTGTATCAGATAACATTTGATTTTTAATAAAACTAATTCTATTACGAATATATGATGGATTATACTGTTTAGGATCTAAGTTCATATCTTTAAGAATTTTTTTAATAACGACTGTAGTATCATCACTATCTACTATAGTAAAATTATTTGGTAAATTAAAATATTCATTATTTTCACGAATAATTCTAAGACCTAGAGAGTGAAAGGTTCCTATAAAGCTTTTAACATCTTTAACTATTAGATTAACTCTATCTCGCATTTCTTTAGCAGCTTTATTGGTAAAAGTTATTGCTAGGATATTATAATCATTTATACCTTCACTTATAAGATAAGCTATTCTGGTTGTTAATACTTTAGTTTTACCTGAACCAGCTCCTGCCATTACCAATACTGGGCCTTCTATTTGCTTTACAGCTTCAATTTGTTCTTTATTTAATTTGTTTAATAAATCATTCATATTTTACCTCTTAATGTAAAATAATTATAACACATTTTTTTAAAAATTGGCAGCAGAAAGCAAACAAATGTATTAAAAAAACACCTATAGGTGTTAAATATATTTTTCTAAGTCTTTTATTTGACCTAAAGCGTATAATTTATATACTAATTTTTTATAGTTTCTTGCTTGTTCAAGGTATATTTGTTCTTTAATATTATTCTTATTGATATATATATTTGTGTATTTAGCATTACTTGGAGTAATTATTTCACACATTTGTAGACGTTTAATTATGTTTTTATAACTTACTTTATAAAGGCTACTAAATATTTCAATTTCTTTAAAATCAATCTTAGAACGTATAGGACCAAATTCATTAATTAATGCATGCTTTGGAATAAGCAAACACTCTGCAAACCTTGTAGTTATTGCATCTTTATTAAGTGGTGCTTGGATTAATAGTTCACCTAGAAATTTAGCTATATTAAATCTCTGATCATAACCATTATCTTCTTCTAATACTACAATAACAGGAATATTATTAATATTTTCATAAAATCCAACAAAACGATTAGTTATCTCATTTTTAGGGATGGTAATAATCATTATTCCATTACTTTCTAATAAATATATTAAATCAGATATTGGATTATCTATTGGTAATGTAAAGAAGATTCTAAGTTTTGTTGCTAAACTTTCAGCACCTTCTAAGCTATTAATTATATGAATTCCAAATTTATTTTGAAGTTTAATATCAGATAATGATAATAGTTCAAAATAATTATTAATTTTTTCTTTAATAATAGTTTTAATTTTAGTTGCTGTTATTTCAGATGTACGTGGTAAACATTTAAAGTTAGTAAACTTAATATCATTATCTTTATCAGTGTCTAGCAAATCATCTAAAGTGGTTTTATATATTTCTGCCAATTGTTTTAATTTTTCTAATGATGGATTAACAATATTTCTTTCATATTTTAATAAGCCTGGTGCCGAAATATGTATCATTTTTCCAGCTTCAGCTAAGGTTAAATTATTCTTTAATCTATATGCTTTTAAATTTTCACCAACTGTTTTACCCATATTATTTCCTCCACGTTAATATTTTCTTAATATAATTCTAGCATGTTAACTTTGCATTGTAAAGAAAAAATGTACATTTAGTACATTTAATTTTCAATTATGTTTAGATTGTTATCATGGATGTGCATAATAAATTGTTTTTTAAAGTCTTCCAACTCTTCACTAGTTAAAGTCTTTTCTAAAGATCCGACAGTATATCTTATGGTTACTTTTTTAGTATCGCCATCTAAATAAATGCCAATTAAAGATCTTTTTAAGATGATAGGACTCTTAAAATTATCTAAAACATTTTCTAGTTCTTTATAAAAAGTACCTCTTTCAGTAATAATAGTATAATCTAAAGTGGTTGTTGGATACTTACTTACTTCTTCATATAAATATTTATCTGACTCTAATTCAATATATTTATCAAAATCAATATTAGCACATATAAATACTTTTTTCTTACTAATGGCATTAGTTATGGAATTATTAAAGACACTTATATTCCCAATTACATTATTATTTGCAATAATACGTAATGTTAAATCTTTATTATAGTATTCTTCTGCTGGACATAGATCAAATTTAATATCTATATTCTTAAATGTTTTAAATAAATTATAAACACATTCTTTAATTAAATAATAACCATCTTTTAAATTTTCTTTATTCTTTATTAGTAAGATACTTAGTTGTCTATGATTCTCATTTTCATTAATTACTGTACCAATTTCAAATATACCAATTTCATTATAATTTTTGATATTTACTGTAGATACTTCTAATAAGCTTAGATTTAAGTCTTTTCTTAAGATATTATCTTCAACTTTTCCTAATAATTTAACATTGTCGTATGATACATTTATTTTCTTTAAAAATGTGCTTTTATTCCATAAATATGTATGTACTTCATGAAAATTATACTTATTAGCTAAATAATCTTTAACATTATATTCAGTATCATATACTATTTCATTATTACCAAATGTCATATCCATCTTAAGTGGTATATGAGAAAAGTTTTCATATCCATACATTCTTGAAATTTCTTCAATAATATCTGCTGGCATGGAAATATCTTTTGTTGAACGATAAGTTGGTACAATAATATCAAACTTTTTAGAATTATTTTTTACCTTAAAACCTAAAGATGAAAGTATTTGAATAACAATATCATCTTCAATATTAAATCCCATGTATTTATATAGATAATCTTTATTAAGTGCAATTTTATTTTCTCCTTGAATGGTAGGATATACATCGGTTATACTTGAACCAAATTTCATGCTTGGGTTTTCATCTTTTAAAAGTTTTATAAATCTATTAGCGGCAATAATTGCTAAATTTGGATCTAAGCTTTTTTCATAACGGCTACTAGCCTCTGTACGAAGTCCAAGTCTAATTGCAGTTTTTCTTACAGTGGAGGCTTCAAATGAAGCTGATTCTAGTACTATACTTGTAGTATCTTCTACTATTTCTGAATCAAGTCCACCCATAACACCAGCAATGGCAAAATATTTACCTCCATTTTTAATCATTAAGTCTTCACTTGTAAGATTTCTTTCTTGACCATCTAATGTAGTATAGGTGTCATTTTCTTTAGCAAATCCTACTTCAATATTTTGAACTACCCTAGAATCAAAAGCGTGCATTGGTTGGCCTAATTCAAGCATAATATAATTCGTTAAATCTACTAATAAATTAATACTTCTCATGCCGGCATAATATAGAAATATTTGCATCCACATTGGAGTAACATTATTAGTAATATTATCTAGTTTAGTTCCTACATAACGATAACAACTTTCTGGATTATTAATTTCTATTTTTAGTTTTTCTTTATTAGGATTTTCTTCATTTAATTCAAGTGGTAATAGCTCATGGCCAGTAATTGCAGCTATTTCACGAGCTATACCATAGTGTCCCCAAAGATCTGGCCTGTGAGTTAAAGATTTATTATCGATTTCAACAATAATATCCTCTACTGGAAATAATTCTTTAAAGTTGACTCCAACTGGTGTATCATCTGGTAGTTCAATAATACCATTATGATCATCACTAATTCCAAGTTCTTTTCCACTACACATCATGCCATATGAATCAATTCCAACTAGTGGCCTTACTCCAATAGTTATATCATCGATATGACCTCCAACTTTAATACAAGCCCCTATTAGTCCTACGCGAACGTTGGGTGCTCCACAAACAATTTGTAATGTTTCATTTCCTGTATCAACTTTTAATATATGTAATTTTTTTGATTCTGGATGTTCTTTTACTTCTAGTATTTTTGCTGTTACTACACCATCAAACTGAGTACCTCTTACTTCAATTCCTTCAACTTCTGCTGTACGAATAGTAAATTTATCCCAAACTTTTATAAAGTCTATATCTTCACTATTTTTAATATGTTTTTTTAATATATTACAAGATATTTTCATAATAACCTACCTTACATTAAAGCCTTCTAGGTGTCTTAAGTCGCCACTGTTAAGAACTCTAATATCATTAATTTTATATTTCATCATAGCTAAACGTGTTAGTCCTAAACCAAAGGCAAAGCCTGAATACTTAGTACTATCTATTCCACCCTCTTCTAATACATTTGGATGAATCATTCCACAAGGACAAAGCTCGATCCAACCAGAATTTTTACAAGTTGAGCATCCTTTTCCATCACATATTGTACATGAACAATCAAGTTCAAAACCTGGTTCTGTAAATGGGAAAAAACCAGGTCTAAGGCGAACCTTTATATCCTTTTTAAAGACTTCTTTAAGCATACCTTCCATTGTATATATTAAATTACTAATAGAGATATTCTCATCAATAACCATACCCTCTAATTGAAAGAATGTATTTTCATGTGAAGCATCTAAATCTTCATTTCTAAAACATCTTCCTGGAGCACATACTCTAAGTGGGGCTCCATATTTTTTCATAGCTCTATTTTGAACACTACTTGTTTGAGTACGTAAAAGCATGCCATTATCTAGCCAATAAGTATCTTGCATATCTCGTGCTGGATGAGTTTTAGGTACATTTAAAGCTTCAAAGTTATAATATTCATTATCCATTTCAGGCCCAGTAAAAATCATAAATCCCATATCTTTTAGGATATTAGTAACTTCTCTTCCAACAATAGTTACTGGATGAAGTGAGCCGTGGTCTTCAGATATTGGCAAGGTTGGATCAAAAGTCAGTTTATCATTAACATTTTCAGCTTCTTCTAATTTTTTTGAAAATAACTCTTCAAATTCATTTTTAATTTTATTAAATAACGGGCCGAATTTCTTTTTATCTTCAGTGCTCATTAATTTAATACTTGACATTAATTCTGATAGTTCGCTCTTCTTACCTAAAAATTTTGATTTAATATTTAAATAATCTGCTTCATTTTTAATATTTTTTGCTTCTTCAGTTGCTCTTGCAACTAAATCTTTTAATTTTTCTTGCATAATTCCTCCATCAAAAAAAATCATAAACATAAGGGTGCGATATAGCACGGTACCACCTTAATTCATGATTTTCATGCACTTTAATTCTTTAACGCAGAAATACGTTTAACGCTCCTATAGTGAAATTCATTATATAAATTTATTTATAAATACTCTCAGCTTATAATATTTACTCTCTTTAAATATTTGTATAACTACTAAAATATATTCATCGCATTACAAGTTAAATTTTAACACTAAGTACACATTAAGTCAATTATTTAAATTAATATAAAACTGCATAATAATTATGCAGTTTTATATTAGCATATAATAATCATTAAAATGATAATTACAGCAAACATTAAAATCAAGAATTTCCAAATATATTTCATCCATTCTTTATAAGTTATACCTAAGTAAGATAAACCTATTAAAAGAATTGCAGATGCTGGACTAAACATACTTGCTAAACCAAATGTTGATTGTAACATAAATGCAATTTGACTATAAAATTCTTTATGAGCAGATACTAGATAGCTGCCGATTAAGCTTATAGTGTATTGGTATTCTACAGTAAACATTGAAGTAAATGTTCCTGCTAATGTTGAGAAAATTAAGACTACTTTTTCACTAGCTTTACCAAATAATCCTAAGAACCAATTAATAATTGTAGGTATTACTGGAAACATTACTGCAAATTCTAATACTAAGTAACATAATAATAGAATTACAACTAATTTACCAACTTTTTTAAATCCTTCACCAAATGACTCAATGATTTCATCAAAACTCATCTTGTCAACTATTTTAATAATTAGAATTGCAATTAGCATTACAACTTGAACTCCAAAGATATCCCATTCACCAAAAGCTTGAACACTTCCTAAAATAAATCTAAATATTGGAGATCCAAATACTTCAGCACCATTTATGGAAGCTAAGGCTTTAGCAGCCCAAGATTCTGTAGCACCTTCTTTTAAGAATGCACCATTCCATGGTAGATATGCAAGTAAAGTTATAATAACAAATAAACCAAATATTAAAGCTATACTCCAAGCTTTGCTTCTACTATTCTTATTTGTTTCTTTAGATTCAAACATATCGGCTGCAACTTCATGTTTTTTATCTTTTTTTGTTTTTAAAATATTTAAAACAGTAAAAGTATTAAATGCTAAATAAGAAATGCCAAACATAACTAATCTAGCCCATAGAAGTGTGCTATATGTTAATCCATAAGTACTAAAACTTGTAACACTTATACCTACTATTTTTGATGAATATACTGACCCAATTGTTCCAATTAGGATAGCTCCAAATGTAGTAGCAAATGTTGTTGTTTTATCTAATTTCATTTTATTTAAAATAGTAATTATAAATGGAATAATAGATAATACAACAATATATTCATTTGTTAAAGCAGTTACAGCTGCAATAATAAATGAAACAATAAGTGTGAATAATATTTCCCTTTCTTTAAATTTTTCAGCAATTCCTGTAGTTAAATCTTGGTATCCTTTAGTTCTTGATAACACTTGATAAAATGCCCCAAGAACAAAGATAAATGTTATTAATACAGTAAAATAATACATACCAAGTAATCCATAAGTAAAGAAATCAAATAATCCTACTCTTGTAATCTCAGTTACATTTAATGAGCCACTTTGAAATACGCCTTGTGGGATTAACCATGTAAGTAATACTGTTATTAAAACCATAATACCGGCTACTTTAACTAAGTTATGCTTTTCTGCAAATTTTTTCATTATACCCTCCTCTAGTTATCATTATATCATAAATTGCTATTTTCAATAGCTTTTTTGTTAATTTTCTAAAAAATATAAAACTCTTGAGTATCAAGAGTTTATTTTTTTATATTCCAAATATAGATTTATATCATCAATATCTAATCCTGAAGAGTTTATATTATCATTATCTATAATATTTTTTATATCATTTATGGTATTATCTAGATTTTCAAGAAGTAAATCATCCGTTGTAATAGTAATTCTTTCCATATTGTATTTATCTACAATTAATTGTTTCATTTGTTTTTCGTCTAATAAAGCAATATTATTTAGTAAATAA
>CACXEC010000009.1 GCA_902766545.1 uncultured Erysipelotrichaceae bacterium
CCTTTGTTTAAAAAAATTTTATCATCTAAATTCATTATTTGCCACCCAATTCATACATTAAAATACTTGCTGATACCCCTGCATTTAAGCTCTCACAAGACTTATTCATTTTAATATAAAGTTTTTTATCGCATAAGGCTTTTAAACTGTCTTTCATTCCACTAGCTTCTGATCCAATTATAAGTGCGTGTTTATCCTCTTCTTTAAATGGAAAAATACCTCCTGTAACATCAGAGCCATAAATCTTGTATCCCCTATTTTTTAGTTTTAGTATTATTTGCTCTAAATCATCAATAACAATATTAATATTAAAGAGCATTCCTTCACTACTTCTTACCACTTTAGGATTATAAATATCTACTGATTCTTTAGATAAACAAATTGTTTCATAGTTAAATGCAATGGCACTTCTAATAATAGTGCCCAGATTTCCAGGATCTTTAATATCATCTAACATAATAACATTGCCTACAATATTACTAGATCGTTTAATATAACAAATGGCAACTACTTTAGGATTAGAATTTAAATTAGAAACCTTTTTTAATATTTCATCTGTAACATATGTAACATTACCATAAATATTCTCTTCACCAATTAAAAGTAGAATTTCCTTTACTATTTCTTTTTTTAATGCTTCTTCAACTAGATGAGTACCTGATGCAATAAACAAGCCATATTCCTCACGATACTTTTTATCATTTAATTTTGTATATAACTTAATTCTTTCGTTATTTATAGATTCAATCATTAATAATTTAATTCCTTTCTCGCTTTTTTATAATATGGATAATGCTTCGATACTTCGCACCAAAAGGCAGCACTGTGATTCATATGCTTGAAATGAGATAGTTCATGAACAATAACATAATCAATTAAATGAACATCTTTGGTAATTAATTCAGTATTTAGTGTCACACTCATACTTTTAATATTACAAACTCCCCATTTTGAAGTCATTTTTCTTACCTTTAGTTTAAAATCTGGTATGTCATTAAAGCATGTCTTTATACTGTCAACTCTAACTTTAAAAACATCATAAGCAAGACTATAGATATATTTTTGAGCAGTTTCTATATCTTTAGCATAGATACAATCATTATTAATATAAGTATCGCCTTCAGAAATAATCAGATCTAATTTATTACCAAGATAATAAATATCTTGCTTTCTTTCTCTTTTTTGAAGCTCACTTTGATACATTTTTATTATCAATTTATCGTTTTTAATGAGCAACTTTTCAATATATGATTTACTTACTATTTTAGGAGCTGAAACATGCACTACAAGATCATCTTTTACTCTAAAATATATATTTTTTATTCTTTTATATTCAATTATATATGGATATTCATGATTATCAATTATAATTTTATCCATTATATATCACTTGCTTTATCACCTTTAGGAGTAAATTTAAACTCAATTGGAGTTCCAGTAAAGTCAAAATTATCTCTTATTTGGTTTTCTAAATATCGTTCATAACTAAAATGGATTAAATTCTTGTCGTTAATCATAAATTCAAATTTAGGAGGTTTCGTATCGCATTGATGAGCAAAATATATTTTTAGTCTTCTCCCCTTATATGATGGTGGTTCATGATACATTACTGCATCTCTAATTACTTCATTTAATGCGCTGGTTTTAATTTCTTTTTTAGAGTTTTCATATGCTTTTATGATTTCTGGCATTAAAGTATGAATGCGCGATTTTGTCTTAGCAGATAAAAAAACCGTATTTACATATGGAATAAATTGAAAATTATCTTTTATGTCTTTATTCCACTTTTTCATTTCGGTATCTTTATTATCAATTAAGTCCCATTTATTGACGACAAGAACAATAGCTTTACCGGCTTCTAGGGCATATGACAAGATATGTTTGTCATGCTCAATTATTCCTTCTTCAGCATTAATCACTAATACACAAACATCACTTCTTTCAATAGCTTTTAGACTTCTTAAGACACTATATTTTTCAATATTTTCATAAATCTTGCCTTTTTTGCGCATACCAGCAGTGTCTATAACAATAAAGTCTTCTTTTTCATAGGTGAATTTTGTATCAATTGCATCTCTAGTTGTTCCAGCAATGTCAGAAACAATTACTCTATCTTCATTTAATAAAGCATTTATAAGCGAGCTTTTACCAACATTCGGTCTTCCAATAATTGAAAACTTTAATATAGCATCATCTTCATTAGTTGTATAAGGATTAAAATCTTTGGTTATTTCATCAAGTAATTCATCGATTCCTCGCTTGTGTTCGGCACTTATAGCTACATATTTATCAAATCCTAGTTCAAAATAGTTATATATATTTTCATCATGCTTTTTGTCATCTAATTTATTAACAGCAACAATTACTTTTTTACTTACTTTTTGAAGCATCTTAGCAATTAATAAATCATTACTTGTTAATTCTTCTTTTCCATCAATAACAAAAACAATTATGTCTGATTCATCAATTGCAAGTTCAGCTTGAACTTTTATATTTTCATTAAAAGTCTCTTTAGCTAAATCAATACCGCCTGTATCAATTAAATTAAAAGATTTATCATTATAGTTAACAATACCATATATTCGATCTCTGGTTACGCCAGGCATATCATCAATTATAGCTTTTTTTTCATTTATAAGCCTATTAAATAAAGTGGATTTACCAGTATTTGGCCTTCCAATTAAACAAACAGTTTTACGCATAATATCACGCCCTTTGCCACTTAAAATTTTATCATAAATATTAAAAAAAAGGAAGCATAGCTTCCCTTAAATTGATAACTATTTTACTGAAGATCATCGCCATGAGTAAAGCAATTGTAATCATAACTATAGAAAAAGCTTGTTACACCACTTCCAGCATAGTAATAAGATAGATTTGAACCGCTGTATGTTTTAATAATGTTACCTGATTCTCTTTTACGGAATGCATAACAGTTTTTATTTCCGGATTTAGTACTTAACGTATATGTACCTGCAGATCCTCCTGAACTGTTAGCTGCCTTAAATGCTTCTCCAGAAATATAACAACCAGTATCTGTTTTATACCAATTTATTATGTTTGAATAAGCCTCACTTGATATATAATATGGTCTTAACCATACATTTGAATTGGCAGTATATTTCGTTTTAACTGTTAAGTTACTGTAATAATCAGGGTCTATTTGTGGCTGACTAAGGCAATATACGTAATCATCTAATATTTTATAATTTAAATATACTTCATCAGCATCCATAGTTGACCATGATGGTCCGGTCTCATTAGTTTCATCATAATTTCTAAAGTGTTTATTGTTTTTACTTGAATCTATATATATGTAGTCGTTAGAATTTAGTGAAATATGTGTTTTATATGGACTGCCTGTAGGAATATTGCTCTTATAATACATAGGAATTCTTACAATGCTTGCGTAACCATCGTTATTCCATGCTCTAACAATTAAAAACTTTCTTGGTGTACTTGCTGAAATTGTTTGACCACTGGTTATTTCTGTTGCATTCCCATCCTTTGCAGGGATAGCTCCAATACTATTTGTAATAACTAATTTAATTTTTTGAACTCCACTTTCAGCATCTGTTGCCTCAACTTTAGCACTAAAATTTTGATTACGATAAAATGAAGACCAATTAGGGGTTACCTTAATTACAGGTGGTGTTTCATCATAATTTGGAATAACTATTACAGGAGGCTGAGTTGTTGTAGTTGAAGTTTTCTTTGTGGTGCTTGTTGTTTTTGTTGTTGAAGTTGAAGTTTTCTTTGTGGTAGTAGTCGATCCACTTGTTTGTGTTACTCTTGTTGTTCTTGAAGTCGTAGTTTTCTTTGGTCTAGTTGTTGCGTCAGGTGAAACGCTTGATAGTAGATCACCCGATATTGAAATACTTTTATTTATGGAATTATATGATATTATGAATTGTTCACTTGATATATCACTTTTATCTACTGGATTTATAACTTTATTATCCTCATCATATTTTATTATTCCTGTATTAGCCATATCTTTCATGGTTGTAGTACATGTATATATATCATTTCTATTTGTACATGTCATATTTAGACAGCCTGATCCTGACGATTGAACGAAACATTTTTTATTATTTTGAGACCAAAGCATTAAAGACTGCTCAGCAAGTTCTACCTTTGTTTTCAACATTTTTTCTTTGGTTTTTTTACTTGAATTAGTAATTGCTGGAACTGCTATTACCATTATTATTCCAAGTAAAACAATTACTGCTAGTAATTCGACTAATGTAAAGCCCTTTTTATTCTTCAAATTGATCACCACTTTCTAAATATTTGGCAATTATATTATATATTTCATCTTTTCCTTTTTTTGTTATACTTGAAAAATATACTATTTTATCATTATCATCTAAGTTTAATGTACTATTTATTATTTTAAGATTTTTATCTCTTTGATTTGCTTTTATTTTGTCATATTTGGTTGCAACTATTGTGACTGGAACGTGGTAATATTTTAGGTAATTATACATTAAAATATCATCTTCTGTTGGTTTAATTCTAGAATCAACTAACATAAAGACTAAACGCATATTTTCTCTGGTTTTAAGATATTCTTCAATCATTAGTCCAAATTTTTTCTGGGTTGCCTTATCAACATATGCATAACCATAACCTGGAACATCAACTAAGTAAAATTTGTCATTACAAATATAAAAGTTTAATGTTTGAGTCTTACCAGGGGTACTTGATGTTTTAGCATAGTTTTTTCTCCCAATTAAGGCATTAATAAAACTACTTTTACCCACATTACTTCTACCAACAAGTAAGAACTCTGGCTTTAAGTCTGTAGGATACTGACTAGTCCTAACAGCAACAACACTTAAATCTGAATTTTCTATTTTCATATATATCACTCAAAATTATTATATAAAAAATGTTAAAATAATGCAAACATTTAGATTATCTATGGAAAAACTTTACTTAATAAAGTATAATTTATATTGGTGAGGTAGATTTGTTATATCCAAATAATATTAAAAAGAAACAGATTAGTAAAAACATTTCTTATGGTAATAGAGGAATGGATTTAGAGTACTTAATTAATGAAGCAAATAACTATTATTTAGCCAATGATATAGCAATAATATATAAGCGCCCTACCCCAATTCAAATAAATAAAGTTTCGTTTAAAAATGGTAAACCAGAAGTTATTAAAGGCTTATTTAATCAAAAATCAACCCTTGATTATGTAGGCATATATAAGGGGAAATATATTGACTTTGACGCCAAAAAAACACTTAATAAAACATCGTTTCCCCTTGATAATATTCATGATCATCAAATTAAGCATATCAAAAATGTTATAAATCATGGTGGAATATCATTTTTAATTATTGAAATTAATAATGGTATCTATTTACTCCCCGGAAATATACTAATTGATTTTATTAGTAGAAACTTTCGTAAAAGCATACCTTATAACTATATAGTTGAAAATGGAACTTTAATTGAGTTTGGGTATTCACCAATTATTGATTATATACAAGCTGTAGACAGTGTTTATTTAAAAAAAGGAGAATAAAATGAGAAAACCCAAAATAAAAAAAGATTATAAATTAAAAAGTTCAAAAGTAAGAAGTGAATTTAATAAGTTTAAAAATAAATGGAAACAAAGTAATATTGGCGAAAAGATCTTAACTCTTATAATGTTAGTGATCGTAGGAGTATTTATATGTGGCATTGCTTTCGTAGTTTATATAGTTATTTCTGCACCAGAATTTGATATTGAAAACCTTTATACTAAAGAAGCATCTATCATCTATGATGCCGAAGGTAATGAGATAGCAAGACTTGGTACAGAAAATCGAGAAAGGGTTACTTATGATGAACTACCAGAAGTATTTATTGATGCATTGGTAGCAACAGAAGATTCCAGATTCTTTCAACATAATGGTGTTGATATGGCAAGATTCTTAAAAGCTACTGTCGGCCAGTTACTTGGCAAAAGCGGCGCTGGAGGAGCTTCAACATTAACAATGCAAATTGCCAAACAAAGATTTAATGGTAATGAAGCTTCTGGTATTAAAGGAATTATAAGGAAATTTTCTGATATTTATATTTCAGTTTTTAAATTAGAAAAAAATTATACTAAGGAACAATTAATTGAGTTCTATGTAAATATTCCAGATTTAGGAAGCGGTTCTTTTGGAATTGAGCAAGCAAGTCAAACTTATTTTGGAAAATCAATCAGCGAAGTTACACTTCCTGAAGCGGCTATGTTAGTTGGTTTATTTCAAGCGCCAACAGCATATAATCCATTTAATTCAGTAAAAAAAGCAGAAGCTCGAAGAAATCAAGTTTTAAATCTAATGCAAAGACATGGTTATATTACGGCTGAGGAATGCGAAAATGCTAAAGCTACAAAAGTTGAAGATATGATTAATAAGGGTGGAAAAGCCAAAAATAAATATCAAGGATTTATTAATACTGTAGTCGAAGAAGCTAAAAAGCGCACTGGTAAAAATCCTTATAATGTTTCAATGAAAATTTATTCAACAATGGTTCCATCTAAGCAAGATGCTGTTAATGATATATATGATGGTGTATCATATACTTGGCCAAATGATGCAATTCAAGCAGGAATTGCTGTTACAGACGTTGATACTGGTGCTTTGATTGCTGTTGGAACAGGTCGAAATAAAGGTGAACTAGTATATAATTATGCAACAATGATAAAGAGACATCCTGGTTCATCAGCTAAACCAATATTCGATTATGGACCAGCTATCGAATATTTAAACTGGTCTACTGGTACAACAATTGTAGATGATCAATATACATATAGTAATGGCGGATATATGAAGAACTGGGATAACGGTTATAAAGGCATTATGACAGCTAAAACAGCTTTAGCAGCATCAAGAAATATTCCAGCGCTTCAAGCGTTTCAAGCGGTAAATCAAAGTGATATTAATAAATTTGTTACTGGTCTTGGTATTACTCCAGAATATGATAAAGTTGGATATATAAATGAATCTCATAGTATCGGTGGTTTTGATGGCGTAAATCCTTTACAAATGGCTGCTGCATATGCTGCTTTTGCAAGAGGTGGTGTGTTTATCGAACCATATTCATTTACTAGAATAGAATTCTTGGATACTGGCGAAATATATACTGTTACACCAGAAAAAAGAACTGTAATGTCAGAAGCTACTGCATTTATGATTAATATGATTTTAAAATACGCTGTAGATTCTAACAATATTACTGCTGGATCAAAAAGTGGTACTGATATTGCAAGTAAAACAGGAACATCCACAGTTGATTCAGCTGCGATTAAAGCCAATGGTATAAAAGCAAGTGGCGTAATTGGTAATTCATGGCAGGTAACTTATTCTCCTAAATATGTTTGTGCTGTTTGGGTTGGTTATGATCAATTAATTACAAAAGAACATTATTTAACTAGTAAAGTTGGTGGTGCTGCTCGTAAGAAATTATCTCAGATATTAACAAAAGGAATTCAAGAATCTGGCTATAAATGGAAAAAGCCTTCTTCTGTAGTATCTGCAACTATTGAACTTGAAACGATACCATTAGCGTTAGCAAGTAATTATACGCCAGATAAACTAAAAAGTGTTGAATATTTCAAATCTGGTACTGTTCCTGATGAAGAATCATTTAGATTTGCTCAACTTGCAAATCCAACTGATTTAAAAGCTAATTATACATTAGGCTCTGTTGAACTTACTTGGTCGGGAATAAAAACTCCAAATGCCATTGATGTAAACTATTTAACAGAATATTTTAAAAAAGGCTATAAAACTTTTGCAGATAAATATCTTAAAAAAAGACTTACTTATAATGAGGAGAATATTGGTACAAATGGATACCATGTATATATAAGTAATTCATCCGGGGGTTATACAGACTTAGGATTTACTACTAATACTCATTATACTTATAATGGTAACATTACAGGCACAACTACTTTCTTAGTTAAATCTAGTTATTCTAAATTTAAGAGTAATATGAGCTCTGGAGTTAGTATTAAAATTACTCCAACTGGTGATATAACACCTAGTGCAACTAATAATTGGAAAGTAGAACTTAATGGTCCTAGTGAAATGAGTGTTCAAGAATACTATAACTTTATAAATTCCGGTGCTTCTGTTGTTAAAATAACAGATAGTGATTATGATGTTACTATTAATGCAAAAATTGCAACTACATGTTGGGATAGTAACAATGAAGAAACTTCTTGTGAAACACTAGACTGTAATAATAGCTATACTGTACAACATACTGCATTTTATAATAATAAAAGCAAAAGTGTTACTAGATCATTAAGTACTGGATGTTAAAAAAGAGAATTTCATAAATTCTCTTTTTTACATATCTTTTTAAATCGGCAATCTTTGCATATGGGTTTTTTACTTTTACAATAATATCTTCCAAATAGTAATAACTGCTCCCCTACTTTGTTCCATTTGTCTCGAGGAATACCCTGCATTAAAACCCTTTCTATTGCGTTGGGATTAAATTCGTTTTGTACTATACCAAGACGATTAGATACTCTGATGACATGAGTGTCAACTGGAATACATGGCTCGTTAAATAAGTTCTTAAGAACAACATTTGTTGTTTTCCTACCAACGCCAGGAAGACTTTCTAAGTAATCTCGATTATTGGGAACCTTTCCACCATAATTATTAATCAATGATATTGCAATTTCTTTAATGTATTTGCTTTTTTTAGTATATGAGCCACATGATTTAATAATATTGGCAATTTTGTTTTCATCAACTTGAGATAGCTCATTTAAATTATATTTATTAAATAGTACTTCTGTAACTTTATTAACTCTTTTATCAGTACATTGGGCGCTTAATACAGTAGCAATTAATAATTCATAATCTTTATTATAATTAAGCTCACATTTATATGTTGGAATATAGAAATCTAGATTGTCAAAAAACTCTTTATTCATCATCTTCTAACCAGTTATAATCAAATAGGACTTCTTCTTTTTTATTATTTCTATTTTCACGATTTTTTTCTATATGATTGTTTACATCATTCATAGTCTTAAAACCTTTTTTCCCCCACTCGTATATTATTTTATCTATATATCTCATGTTTCTTACTCCGTTGTACGTTGCTTCTTTTAATGCTCCGATGATTAGATCTTCTTCAATACCACTTTTAATCCATGCACTAATAAGTTCAAACTCTATGGGGCTTAGTGTTCTTCCAAATTCTTCCTCAAATATTTGATATATATCATTCTTTGTTTGTTTTTTTGCTGATTTATTAATATCACTAATCATTGCCTTATAAACATTACTTATATCAATCAATTCTGATACTTTTCCGTCAGATTGTTTACTCATATTAATCACAATTAATCCTTTAGAATTGAGTAATGTAAATGCTTCTAATATTTCCTTTTCTTCTAAATATGTAATTTCTTTTATTCGTAAAATATCTAGAGATGGTTCATCCTGATTGATAAAATAAATAAGCAAAAGCAGCTCATTAATATTTAAATTATAATCTTTGCTTATTTTAAACATTCTTTTTTTAAAATTATAATCTTTGTCCTTTATTATTCCTTCTAAGACATTATTGCTCATGTAATCACTTCCAATTAGTTATAATATAATCTTTTAATGTTTCATAATCGTTATCTAATTTATTATATATAACATTAATAATTAAATCTTTATAAATCCTTTTAATTTTTATTGATGGCTTAAAACCAAGTATAGCTATTATGTCGGATTGCTTAATTGCTAAATCGTTTTCATTTTTTATTGCTAATTTGTGATATTTCTCATTTATTTCTTTTTTATCTATTCCTATTATCTCACCGGCTACTGAAGATATATATAATCCATATTTATATAATGTATAATTGTCTATTACTCCATCACAGATTACGGTGCGAATATTTGAAATTATTCTTTTATTATTTTTATTAAATGGATATGATGCTGAATAATCTATTTGTGCCCATATTCCAAGTAAATCTGGAACACATACTATTTTATCATATTCTATACTTAAATATGGTAATAAATTATATTCTTTTAAAATATTTAGTCCCTTTTCAATATTCTTGGATGCAAATATTTTATCAAGTTCTTCTTTCTTTCTTGTATAACTAAGGGTTGATACTAACTGCTTATAATTCTTTATAAAAGAAATAATTTCTTCATCTAAATCAAAATCTAAAATTATTGAAAATCTAATTGCCCGTAGTATGCGCAAAGGATCCTCAGATAATTTTTCATATGTGTTTCCAATTACTCGAATAACCCTTGAGTAAATATCATTTTGACCATTCAAATAATCAAATATTTGTCCTTCTGAATTCATACAAATAGAATTAATTGTAAAATCTCTTCTTTTAATATCGTCTAGAAGATTATTTGTGTATTCTATATTTTGCGGCTTACGATTTTGATAGTTATTCTCTTTACGGTATGTTGTTATATCAAAATTGTATTTACCATCATGAATTGTTATAGAACCATAACTTGATGTTTCTTTTTTGACATTAAATATTTTGATAATATCCTTAGGTAAAGCATTAGTGCAAATATCAATATCTGTTGATTCAATATTAAGTAAATAATCTCTAACATATCCGCCTATAATATAAGCTTCATATCCATAATCTTCTATTTTTTTTAGAATGTTTTGGATTTCTATATTCATCTTAACACCCGTATTAATTATATCAAATAACACATACTTTGTGAACTAACAATATTTTTTATTTTTTGCTCTATTAATTGCCGAACCGATTGTTCTTCCAATTTCCAAGACAGTAATAAAAATTCTGGATATTGCATTTAACAGTGTTCCACTAATTTCACCAGCAGTAATACTTAGTAATTCTTTATCTGTCATTAATTACATTTTAATGGCCTTAAATAGCCATCAATAACGCCAGCAATAAACGTTATAATTGTTCCTGCCACTAAGGCTAGTGTCCATTTAATAGAACCTCCACTAATATTTAATAATTCTTTATCCGTTAGCATTATTATCCTTTCTAGCATTTAAAGTAATGATTTTGTCAAAATTATAGCTTTCCTTATTATGGCTAACATAAATTATTGTTTTGCTCTTAAAAGCTTTATTAATCCTTTTTATTAGTTTTGCTCTAAGTATATGATTAATTTCAGAGAATGATTCATCAAATAAAATGACATCATATTCTTGGTATAGAGCTCTTGCGATTATTATAATTTGTTTTTCTCCACCACTAAAGTTATCTTTTATAATGGTTTCATATCCGTAAGTTTTATTCATTATTATTCTATCGAGACTAAGAATATTTGCAATTCTGTTAAATTTTGCTTCATCAAACTTTTTATCTAAAATGATGTTATTAACTACTGTATCTATAAATAAATTATCGTTTTGACTACTTAAGTATATTTGTTTTTTTAACGAACTATTAATTTTTTTATTATTAATATAAATACTTCCTTTAAAATCATTAATGCTTCCATTTATAATTTTTAATAGAGTGCTTTTTCCACTGCCATTATTTCCTACTAATAGGACTTTTTCTTTGTTATTTATAATAATACTTATATTATTTAATATAGAATGATTATTAATATTATAAAATATATTTTTAGCTTCTATTTTTTCTATTTTAAAACGTCTAATACTTTTATTTTCTTCTTCTAGGTAATATAATCCATTTAATTTTAATAAAATGCTTTTTAGATATATTATACTAGGGATTATTTCAGAATAATAATGAATATTATCAATAAAATAGTTAAAGTATAAAATTATTACAAATATGTTTTCTAATGAATAATTTAAAAAGTATGATAAAACCAAAATAATTATTAAGCAAATATTGGAGTATAAATCATTTATTAGATTTAATTTATTTAGAAATTTATCTAAATTATAAGAACTATTATTTTTATTAATAATATTTAAATCTATTTTTTTTAAAAAATATTTTTCTTTAGATAGATTTTTTATAGTTTCAATTTTGTTTAAGAATTCAATAAGTAAGTTGAGGTAAACTGATTCATTTTCTATTTTAGATAAATAAAGATAATATCCATGATGATTAAATAATAAAATAATAAATAAATATATTGTAGTAAGACCAATTATTAATATAGTAATTGGTACACTTATAGAAAAAAGCACTAATAATAATGCAATAATAAGGATTCCTGATATTGTCAAATTTAGTATTTCTTTTGAAATAAAATTATTGAGAATATCAAAATCAGCTATTTTTGACACAATTTCTCCACTACTTTTTAATTGCAAATCTTTTAGAGGAAGGTTAAAAACATGATTAAGGTAATTTTTTATTAAACTATAGCTACTTTTTTTATTTAAATGAACAAGAATTATATTTTTAGCGTAATTTAATATTATTTTTATAGTTATCAATAAGATTAATAATAATATGAATTTTAATCCACTATGAATTGATATTATTCTAATTAAATGGGTTTCATATAAAGAGATTAGTATAATAGTTAAACTAAATATAAGTATTGGTAATAAACTTTTTAAATTTCGTTTTAATATCTTAATAATATTGTTTTTTAACTCATCATTTTCTTTATACTTAATAATCTTATCAATTGGATTAAAAACGAGTATATTTCCCGTAAATAACTTATAAAATTCATCTATTTGATATCTTTTCATTCCTATACTTGGGTCCATGCATAATATATTCTCATCAGATACATTATAAATTACTACAAAATGATAAATACCCTCTTTTATTTTTAAATGAGCAATATATGGCTCATTAGAAATGATTAATTTTTCTTTTTTATAACCCTTTACTTCAAATCCATATTTTTCTCCAGCTTTTTTTAAATTTAAAAATGATGTTCCATCTTTTGTTGTATAGGTATCTCTTTTAATTATTTCTAAAGGGACAAATCCGCTATAATATTTTATAATCGAATATAAGCAGCATGATCCACAATCAGATTCTGATTCTTGGTAAACTATATAACCTTTTTTCAATGCTTTTCCTCCTCTATTAGTTATGTTAACGGAAAAACATGTACATCCTTTTTAATTTTAAATATTGTTTAAAATTAAAAATAATCTGCTTTTTTACGTGCAGATTATTGTTTTTTTGAAAAATCTTTTTTAAGTTTTTTTAGTCTATTTATTACTTTGTCGTTGTTAACTAGATATGGGAAAGCCATAAATAGTCTCATTCTTATTTTGTTAAGTTTAATATTCTTATTTATAGTGTATTCGTCCATTATAGCATCTAAATGATTAGATATATTACTTATTCTAACAGCCTCAAATGTACTTAAAGTTATATCAATGCATATTATTATCATTAGTAATATTGAAGCTTTTATTTTAACACTATTATCAATACTGGCCAAAAATAAGTTGATTGCCGGATCAAGAATATAAATTGTAGCAATGCCGCCAAAGCCAAAAAGTATACTATTTTTTAGACAAACTCTTCCATTAATATTATATTTATAATATGAATAATCCCACCATCTAGTTTTAAATACTTTTTCCATCAAATATGATGTAAAATATTCAAGAATACTACAGATTACAAAAGACATAATAAATACCACTATTGAATCATTATAATAACCTATTAATAAAAAGTTAATCATTAGACACCCTACACCATAAATGGGAATATAAGGTCCATATAAAAATCCACGATTAACTATTTTCTTACTATTAAAGTATACATATAAAACTTCACTAATATATCCAATTACAGAATATATAAAAAATTTTAAAAAATAATAATATACCATGTCCATAAATTATACTCCATATTTAATATTACTATTATATTGTTTTTTTTCAATATTATAAATGTAAATTTTTTTATTTTTGAAGTTAAATAATACTATTTTAACTGTATTATTAACAATATTAAAAAAAATAAAGGAAATTTTATATATTTAGTGAACATAACTAATAGAGGTGAAATATTCCTCTAATGAGCAAGAATTTAGAAAGGAGATTTTATGATCTATTTAAGAATTTTACTTAAAACAATTTCTAAGATATTATTATATTTTATTTAATGTAATAATTTACTAATTATCCTAATATAATTTAATAATTGGAGGATAAAATGATCAATAAACAAAAGTTGTGGTTCTTAACTTTATTTAGTTTAATATTAGTATTAGCGGCATATTATATCGCAATTCCTGAAAATTCACTTTCTAGTTTAATAGAAAGTGAAAATACTAAAAGTAGTGCTACAAATATTAATATAGAAGAAAATGATGCCCTAGCAACACTTAGAATAGCAGATGATGAAGAAGTATTAAGTCAGATGGAAAACTTGCAAAGTGTATTGACTGATTCAAAAA
Source organism: uncultured Erysipelotrichaceae bacterium (assembly GCA_902766545.1). GTDB lineage: Bacteria > Bacillota_I > Bacilli_A > RF39 > UBA660 > CAG-533. The sequence continues at coordinate 14,346 of CACXEC010000009.1, forward strand.
GTAACGCTGATGAAAAAAGTAATGCTTTTGAAAAGTTAAAAAACATAAACCTTAATAAAGGAAAAGAAGATACTTTAGAAAACAAAATATTAAATAAATTTAATTTAAAAAGTTTTATAAAAATTAAAGATGATCAAATCAATGTAACAATATCATCTAAAGAAAAATCGTATAAAAACGCGAATGACATTATAAGAACTATTCAAAAAAAAAAAAAAAAAAAAAAATATATTACTGTTAAATATCAATAAAAATATCCTCACTAATAAAGTATATTAATCATAAAATAATTATGAAATAACTTTGAAAGTGAGGTTAATATGACACAAACTATTCTAACTAATCGTGAAAAAGAAATATTTAAATTATTAGTTGCTAATAAAAGTACTAAAGAAATAAGTGAAATAGCTAAGATAAGTGAAAAAACAGTTAGGAATCATATCTCTAATGTAATGCAAAAACTAAACGTCAAAAATAGATCTGGTGCTATTATAGAATTAATTAAATTAGGTGAAATTAGTATATGAAAGTCGTTTTTAAACGACTTTTTTCTATATTAATGAATATATATTAAATGGAGGACTTTATGCTTAAAAACAATATAATAAAAAGATTTTTATTATGTTTATCTTGCCTATTCATTATATTTATCATATATTTATTTCCAGTGAAAGATAAACAAGTGATTTCTAGAGAATATAAAAATAATTTAGAATCAATTATTTATTTAAAAAATAGGAACAATTATATATCACGTGTAACCGTATATATTCCCCAAAAAGATCAAAAAGAGATAATTAAGGAAATTATTCAATATTTAACTATTGGAAGTAATAACTCAAACTATATTAAAGAAGGATTCTATCCTATTATTCCTAAAAACACTAGGCTATTATCTATGGATTTGATTGAGGATTTAGTAAAGCTAAATTTTTCTGACGAATTTTTAAATGTAGCTCAAAACGAGGAAGAGAATATGATTAGTGCGATTATATATTCTATAACGTCATTAAGTAATATAAAAAAAGTCTCAATATATATAAATAACAAATTGCTTGATAAACTACCTAAATCTGGAATTGCTTTACCACCTATATTAGATCGTTCTTTTGGAATAAATAAGACCTATGATTTTAATAAGCCTAATGGAACGGTAAAAACTACTATATATTATTTGTCAAAAGAAAATGATTACTATTATTATATACCAGTGACTCTAATTAATAATTATTCAAAAGATAAACTAGAAATTATTATAAAAGAATTGTCAAGTAAGAATAGTTATCAGACGGGTATTATAAGTTATATTAATAATATTAAGCAAATGAGTTATGTTATTGAAGATGATACAGTTAAAATAAATATAGATAAAGCTTTATTTGATATATTAAATAGTAATAAAACTTTAGAAACAGTCATATATTCAATGAATTTATCATTAGAGGAAAATACAAATGCAAAAGAGGTCATTTATATGGTTGATGATTATATTTATAAAAAGTACTTTTTATAATTTATATATCAAGTTTGTTATAAAAAAAAGACTAAATTATTTAATCTTTTAATTAAATTTTACTAGGTAACTCTTCTTTAGTTATTAAATGCTTTGGATACACTTATCTAAACTGCTAATATTTACCAAAAATAACATAAAATATATTTGAAGTGAATAAATCATAATATAACTAATTAAATAGCCCCTTTATTTTATTCCATAATGAATCTTTTTTTTCTTCCTTTTTAGATTCTATTTTAATATTATTAGATTCCATTTTTGAATCAATCATAAATATAATTTTTGAATTACTGTTTGCTCCATTTGGAATATCATCTAC
>CACXEC010000010.1 GCA_902766545.1 uncultured Erysipelotrichaceae bacterium
CTTATCTTAGCTGGAGTTTTCCTAAATACTGCAGCTATTCCATTTCTTGCAATTGAATCATGAATAAAATTTAAACGTAATTCAGCACTTTCTGCATCTAAAAATGGATGAGCCATGTTAAAAGTTTTACCCATTACATTAGAACATTGAAAAGCCAGCTTTTCCATTAAAGCATTATTAATATCAGGCCTATCAACCTTATATACACCTTTATCTAGAGTTTTAAGATAAACATTTCCTCCATTACTATAAGAAATATCTGTGATATTATCATCATCTAAAAATTCTTGTAAGGGTCCAAAATCTAATTGTGAAAACAAACTATCATTCATATATTATCCCCTTTTTAATTTTATATAATTATTAATTACCGTTATTTAAACATGCCCTATCTATAGTACTAGTAGACGTACTAAAGCTCAAATCAGAATTAGCATTAATAAAATCTATAATTTCTTGACTAGTAACCTGAGTAGCCCCAGCATTTTCTGTATATTCTTTATTTCTTGGAACAGGATAAATTTTAATATTATAATTAGTAATATTATCTGCCCTAGTTAAAAGTAAATACATATCATTAGGAACAGAGAAAATTAATTCAGCAGGTTGTTCTCCAGACGATTGGGAAGAAAATACTGATTTACCATTATAATCTCTAACATCTCTAACTCTAATACTTTCAATTAGTTTAGCAACAACAACTTTACCATTACGATTAGTTGTTAAATACAAATCTATATAATCATCAGGCATAATAGCATTACCATAAGTAGAATGAATATCTACTGGTAAACTATATAAAGTATGACATTTTTCTATATTTTCGGAAATATAATTTGGTCTTTGCTCAGCAGCCATTAAAGTACTACTATAGAAAAAACCACCTTCAGGAATTTTAGTATCATAAGATACATACTTCCCGATAACCTGGCTAGTTGATGTAACAAGTCCTGGAGTTTGATCAACCATACTTCTACTAACTTTAATTGTTCCAACTTGATCTTTTGTAATTAAAGTATTACCTTTTATTTCAACCTTAGCATATGGAATACTTTGAGGTTCAACAGCTTGTCTTACACGCCAATTATAACCGACAACTAATACTCCAATTCCTATAATAACTCCTAAAATTGTAACAGTATTTTTATTTCCTAAAAATCTTTTTATTGATATTCCAACATTACCCATTTTTATTCCTCCTATTATCAATAACTATTATAACATATTAATCAAAATCATTTCAATAATAACAAAAAAAATCTGTAAAAAATTACAGATTTTATTTTGATGTTTCAATTATAGCATCAAGTTTATTTACAACATCAACTGCTGTAGTATCTCCCATTACTCTGTATGTATCAGTTTTAGTTGTTACTTTAACACTAACCTTAGGAGGTGCCTCATATATGTCATAAAACTTAATATTATATGTTTTATTAATATTAACACTATCAGCAAATCTTCTTGTAAAATCTTCAACAAATTTTTCTTTTATTATTCTCATTTCGCCATACTTGCGATAATGTGCCCAGTCTATTGAATCACTAAGAGCTGCTTCAGTTACTTCTTTAATTAAATAATAATCTTGTTCATTAGTCGTTGTATAGTTTTGATAAAGCATCATTACAACAAAGACAAATAAACCTAAAATTATTAACCAGTATCCCCATACACTTTCTTTCATCTTTAATCACCTCTTATGGCCAATTGCTATATATCTTAATATATGCATTTTGATTCATTGGATCTGGATATCTACCATTTTCGAAACCATCTATAGTTTTCATACTACCGAATTTCCATTCATTATTAACATAGTATTTCCATTTAGAATTTCTTGTATCAGCAGTAATAGCACTATCAGCAAAAGCATCGATAAATGTACTTGTACATTCTTTTCCATCCTCATTACATTTAATACAATAATCCGTATCGGCATCTTTAGTAGTTGCATTAATATTACTTGAAGTACAGAAATTAATTGTACCGTAATCAAATTCATCTCTTCGATTATTTTTCTTAATCATTTGTAAATCTTTTGTAGTTAACGTAAAGTCATATTCTAAATAATCTTTAGTACTATCATCATAAATGTATCCTCTTGCAACATCAACAGTTTGAGCCTTTTTATCAGCATCACCTAAAATAGTAGCTTTAACATTAACATTTTTATTATTAAGAGCTGAAACAATGTTATCCCCACTTAAAGATTCAATTCTAGCTTCAGCAGAAGCACCCTTAGGATCGGACCAGTTAGTATTAGGTCTATCATTTGGCGTTATATTGCCAAGAGAAACAGAACGATATACATATGAAGCCTCTAATGGAGGATTATTAGGATCAGGACACTGATCACAAACTCTCTTATACTCACTTTCTTGATTACAATAAACACATTCACTATCAAGCTCAGATAAATCATTATCCTTTTTATATTTATCTAAAGTTTTTTGAATATTACTTGAGCCATTAGTACAACTTAATCCAGTATGACCAACTTTATCAATTGTAAATGATGTAGTATATACACCTTCATAAGTCGTTAAACGGACATTGTATACATAACCAATAGGTAAACTATTATTAAGCATTACACTGCTTGATTGATATTCTTCATTAGCAATAATATATTCACCACCAGGTAAGGTAGCATAAGTAACCTTCTGTGGCTTATAATAAAGCGTTTGAGTAAAGCCAACACTATAATCAGCCGTTTCATCAAACTCTTTTGTTTCATTAACATCACCATAAGAAATTGTATATTTCTTAACAGACTTACTACCCTTTATAGAACCATTAATAACAGAAGGTGACGTTGAAACATTAGGCCAGTATCTAACAGCTTCCTTAGAAATGTCCATTGAAACTGTATCAATAACATCTTCAGTTCTTTCTGTTCCACCATACACTTTTTGACGATACTTAAAATCTAAAGATGGAGCTAAATTATAATTCCAATATTTTTGAATATCATTTCTTTGCTCACATTCCATTTTATATTTTTCAAGTGTTTCTCTTTGAAGTTTTGCAGTATCATATTTTTGTTTATCAGCATCACTATTACTTGTAGACCAAGTATTATAAGCTTCTTTTTCATCCTCTATAGCTTTATTATAATCACGTTCCCACTTTTCAAAGTTAGTATGCATAGTAGCATAAATTTTTCCTACAACATATGGTTGTCTAAAACAATTAGGCCCTGGATTTGGACTATTTAAACACTCTTCAACACTTAATTCGTTAAATACAAAGAATCTACCACTAGTAGCAACTGCGGTTCCAGGAAAATATAAATCATCTTCTTCACTAGTATATAGCATACAATAATTATTATTTTCACTAATAGAATTAACAGCTTCAGCACCACTTCCAATTTGTGAATTCATATAACACATATCAAGATTATTAGCTATTGCACTATTAGAATATAAGCCTACTAAATTATCTTTATAAGCTTCAGAAGATTCTAAAGTTTTAACTTTTTCCATAATTCTTTCCATCGGAAGCTGCCAAATATATGAATGAGTATAATCGATATAAGATTCATTCTCACAAGTAGTTAAAGTAACCTCTCCACTAGCCACTGTATTAATAGTTTTATTTTTTTCTACTTTACTTTTTGTACCACATTCATTTTCAAAATGTACAAAATCTTCTTCCATACAGAAATTTTTAAACTTTTCTTTAGAAGCAGGATCTTTTAAGTATTCAGGATTCACATCACAACATCCAGCATCTAAATATTCTTTTTCAGACACTTCATTATTATTAATAAGGTAAGTTGGATTACCATCTTTTAAAGTAAACTTACAAGATGCTTCAACCGTAGTATTTATACTAACATCAGCTTTATCTTCACGATCTTTATCAACCATTAATAATCTTTGATCTACATATTCAGCATCATCAGGTCCCTTCCTTAAACAAGCACTATCACCATCACACTCTAAAATAGCAAGAGATGTCGTAGAAAAAGGAATCGTAGCCTTATAATCTAAATGAGCAGTAACATTTGAAGAAACTGTTAGCACTTTATTACTATTGGTTATACTAACCTTTTGAATTCCATTATTATTTAAAATATTTTTATTTCCATCAATTAATTCACATTTAAATCCTGCATTTTTACTAGCTTCATCAACATCACAGCCAGTAACAATTATTTCACTATTTGATTTAACAGCTGGATATGCATCAAAAACTTTCTTTAAGTTTTCATAACCGGTCCCACCAAGTTTAAATGTTAATACATCACCGTTTTTACCAGATGTTGTATCTTCAACTAATGCTATATCTAAGTTATCAATAGTAAGCAAATCCATATCAACACCAGATAAAGCTGAATTACAAGTAGAGCTACTTCCATCAGAGTGGCCATATGCTTTGGCACCAGCACAATAATATTTTACTAATTGATCACTTGGATTAGAAATTGTTGGATAATTTGAATTAGTACTTTGACCAGCTAAACCAGCGCCCGCATTTTCCAGTGCCTTAACAAACCTATCATTTCCAAGACACATACTTCTATCTTCTTCTCCCCAACAATATCTTTCATTACCAAGCCACCAAGCATCATAACGCATTGTATCGCCAGTTCTTGCAACTAAGATTCTCATTGCATCATTAGCTCTTACTAATGCTGATTGATCAGCTCCATCTATTAAATATAATCTATAAATTGCAACTAAACCTCTATGAAGAGATGAACCTAAATCAATTTGAGTTGCTTTATTAACTGATACTGGATTTAAATTTCCAACATCAATACAAAATATAGGACTGTCTATTGTATCAACCGTGTAAAGCGTTTTTGTAACGGTTCCATATAAGTTTCCATGATCTCCACCAGATAGTGTTGCAGAGCTACTAATATCGCCTTCACTTCCACTTTTATTAGAAACACTTTTAAAAGGACTTAGTTTGCATTCTCTTTGACCTTCACAAATACCAAGAGCATAAATATTAATTGGCAAAACAGTTATTAATAATAATGTGATAAATAAACCAATTTTTTTCATTATATTTCACTCCTTTTTTTAGAAATAAAAATGTATCCACCTATAACTAAACCTAAAACCCCAGTACCAATAAGAATATATTTTAAATTTTCTTTAAAGAAATTACCTGTTTTAACTTCAGCTTTTTGTGTTATAACACTAACTTGTCCAGATAAGTAATTTTCAATATACTCTTTTAATTGATTTTCACTGATGCCAGTATCTTCTGTTATATATTTCTGACATACTGGAATCGTTGGATTTTCTGCACAAATTTGATATTTATAATTAGGATTTAATTTAGGCTTTTTAAAAGTAATACTTTTTATTAATGTTGCATCACAAGTTTTGACATTAGAATAAACATCAAAAGTATATACGATATAATCAGTCTTATTATTAGAATAGAAAGTATACTTACCTCCATCAATATAATTGATAGTTTTAGTATCCTTATCTTTATCATTTTTTTGAATAATATAAATATCTTTATTTAAATTATACAAAGTAATTTTTATACGTTCACTTGATTTTCCTTCGTTTTCAATTTCATAATTAATTTTTATATTATCAGCAATTTCCTTTAGTCTTGTTAGCTCATCACCCTGACAAGCAGAAGCATTAACATTTACATAAACAAAAATGCCAAATAAAAATAATAAACACAGTATTTTTTTCATCATTATTCTCCTATCATCATGTTAAGTATAACATAAAATAATCCATTTTCAAATAATATTTTATCAATTAATATATTATTTATGATAAAATAATTAAAGGTGATCATATGAAAAAAACACTACTTAGTTTCTTCATATATATAATAGGAATAATAGTTTACTCTTTTATCAATATTTCTACAAATGAAGTAATTTCCACATTAACTTATATATTTATATACTTAGCCTTATTTCTAGTTTTATATTTCATAAATAATATAGATTATAAGAAAAAAATAACTTTAGAGGATTTAAAATATACCGCTATTTACCTAACAATTGGATGTATACTAATATATATATCAACAAATATAATTAATAAAATAATCGATTTGCCTCAAAATGAAATCGCTCTTCGAGAAATATCAAATGCGCATCCAATTCGTTTCTTAATATCTATTTTAATATACTCCCCTCTTATTGAAGAAATATTATTTAGACATAATTTTAATTTCATTAAAAATAAATACTTATATTTAATAATTACATCACTACTATTTGCTATACTACATATCAATTCTAAATCCGAATTATTATATTTAATCCCTTATACAATTTTAGGATTAATATTTGGACTTACCTACAAAAAATCAGATAATTTATTATTATCAACACTAACACACTCAACATATAACTTAATATCATTTATTATTTTAATAATTTAGGAGATTTTTATGGCAAAGAAAAAAGAAAAGAAAAATATTTTAATAAAAATAATAACATACTTAGTAGTCTTAATTTTTTTTACAGCAGTATACAGTCATTTTATTGGTACTAAGGGTTTATTTATAAGAGAATACGCTATTATAAATGAAAGAATACCCCAAAACTTTAATGGATTTAAAATAGTTCATTTTACAGACTTACATTATGGCACAACAGTTAAAGAAAAAGAACTAAAAAAACTTGTAAATACTATTAATGAACTTAAACCAGATTTAGTAGTATTTACTGGAGATCTAGTAGATAGACATGTACTTTTAAAAGAAAATGACATAAACATATTAACAAGAGAATTAAACCGTATTGAAGCATCCACAGGAAAATATATTACAAGAGGAAACCATGATATCCA
>CACXEC010000011.1 GCA_902766545.1 uncultured Erysipelotrichaceae bacterium
TGCTAAAGAAAAACGAGAAGAAGAAAAAGCTTTAAGAGAAGCAGAAAGAGCTCGTAAAAATAATCCGGCATATAAGTTAGGTAAAAAAGTTACTAATAAAGCCGTTGATAAAGTTATAAATAAAGGATTAAATGCTATTATTAAGAGTTTATTTAAATAAAGGCTAAGCCTTTATTTTTTTATTTTAAAAGGTTATAATTAATTAGAGGTAAAATATGAAATTAGAAGAAGTGTTAGATAAATATAAAGATAAAAATATTGAATTATATGTTGATATGGATGGTGTAATTGCGGATTATATTGTAGGTGAAGCTTCTCATTATGATAATAAAAGACCATTATATTCATCAATTAAAAAGCTAGAAGAAATATCTAATATGCCAAATATAGAAATGCATATTTTATCAATTACAAGAATGACTATAGGTAGAGATGAAAAGAATATTTGGTTAGATAAGTATGCTTCATTTTTTAAAAAAGATAATAGACATATAATTTCAAAGGAAGAAAATCCTGGAGAGTCTTCTAGTAATTTAAAATTAAAGTTTTTAGATAGTATAGATAAGAATGATAAGGTGATAGTTTTAATTGATGATGATCCAAAAATTCTTCATGCTATTAAAGACCATTTAGATGAGATAATTCTTTTAAAAGATACTTGTTTAGTTGATTAAGGTGATAAGATGGAATTTGAAAGAGTTAATTTAAATAAAGATATTTTGATTGAAATTAAAAAAATAGATGATATCTTTTACAAAGATGATAATACTACTTTAGATTGGTATTTAGAAAGATATACTGATAAGCATATTGGATATCTAATAAAGGATAATGGAAAAATTGTAGGTTATATAGTGTCAGTACCTATTAAAAAAGTTTTATATAATGCTTTAATTAATGGGGTACTTGTTAACGATATAAATATTAATCCAGATATGTTTATTACAAGATCTAGATATAACTATATTGTTTCTTTTGTAATGCTTCCTGAATATCGTCATAAGGGGCTTGGAACTAAGCTCATTAAAAGTATTATAAAAAATGTTAAAAGAGGTTATTATTGTGCTTTAGCTATATCTAAAGAAGGTAATGCTTTATCTGGAAAGTTTATGAAGTTAAAAAAGAAAATTAATGAAGATATTTCAGTATATGAAATAAAATTATAATTATCTATAAATAATATAATATTTAAAATTTGAGTAATTTTTTACTTAAATTTTTTAATTTTATGTGTAATAATTTCATTTTTTGTATAATAATTAGAGTAGATTTTAATAATTAGTTTTTTGCTTATGTAAGTGTAATATGTTAATCTTTATCTAATTGTTCTTAGTTGTTAAAAAATATCAATAATGGTATAATAACACTATTAAAACATAAGATAAAAAGTATTAGAGGGAGGATATATGTTAGAACTTAAAAAAGTAACTAAGATTTATCAAACAGGAAGTTTTAAACAAAAAGCTCTTGATGATGTAAGTATTAGTTTTAGAAAAAATGAATTTGCAAGTATTCTTGGACCTTCTGGATCTGGTAAAACTACACTTTTAAATATTATTGGTGGATTAGATAAATATACATCTGGTGATTTAATTATAAATGGCGTAAGTACTAAGAAGTATAAGGATCGAAATTGGGATTCTTATCGTAACCATCGTGTTGGTTTTGTTTTTCAAAGTTATAATCTAATATCTCATCAAAGTATTTTAGCTAATGTTGAACTTGCTTTGACTTTATCAGGTGTTTCTAAAAAGGAAAGAAAATTAAGGGCTAAAAAAGCTTTAGAAGATGTTGGACTTGAAAAACATATTCATAAAAAGCCATCAGAACTTTCTGGTGGGCAAATGCAAAGAGTAGCTATTGCACGTAGTTTGGTTAATAATCCAGATATTTTACTGGCTGATGAACCAACTGGTGCATTAGATTCAGAAACCAGTAAACAAGTAATGGATATTTTAAAAGATATAGCTAAAGATAGGCTTGTAATTATGGTAACTCATAATCCTGAACTTGCAGAAGAATATTCTAGTAGAATAGTAAAATTAAAAGATGGAAAAGTTATATCTGATACTAATCCATATAAAAATAAAGAATCTAAAGATAATGAAGATAATAAATCTGGAAAAACTTCAATGTCATTTTTTACTGCTTTAAGTTTATCTTTAAATAATTTAATGACTAAGAAAGGAAGAACTCTTCTTACAGCATTTGCTGGATCAATTGGAATAATTGGTATTGCATTAATATTATCTTTATCTTCTGGTGTTAATAAGTATATAACTGATGTTCAAAAAGATACGATGTTATCTTATCCGATCACAATCGAAGAAGAAGCAATGGATTTATCAGCTTTTTTAGAGCAAGGTAAAAGTTTTGGCAAACAAGAAGACAATCGGGAGCATGCAAAAGATGCAATTTATTTAAATAGTTCTACTATTGAGCTTGCTAGTAAGATGACAACTACATTATATTCAAATAATTTAAAAGATTTTAAAGAATATTTGGATGATAAGAAAAGTGAAATACATAAATATGTTGGAGAAAATGGTATTCATTATTCTTATGCTACTAAATTTAAGGTATTTAATTATGATGCGGATGGAAAACTAGTAAATTCCGATGGATCAACTTTTGAAAGTAAAATAGAAAATAGTAGTAATTTATCTTATCTAAGTACTTATAGCACTCCTTTTACAACAAATATTTTTACTGAAATAATGCCAGATGTAAGTGGTGATAATATAAGTGCAGCAATAAAAGAAGAGTATGAACTAGTAACTGGTGCTTATCCAAAAGAATATAATGAGGTGTTATTTGTATTACCCAAAAGTAGTGAAGTAAATATTACAGATATTTATTATTTAGGTTTACTTCCATCTAAAGAGTATAAGGACATTTTAGATAAAATAGATAAGAATGAAGAAATAAAAATAGATAAAGAAAAAATATCTTATGATGATATATTAAATACAACTTTTAAATTATTAACGGCTTCTGATTTTTATGTTAAAAATAAAAACGGAAATTATGAAAGTATTATTGATGATGATAAAAAGACTGAAGATTTAGTAAAAAAAGAAGGAATTGAATTAAAAATAATAAAATCAAAATCAAA
>CACXEC010000012.1 GCA_902766545.1 uncultured Erysipelotrichaceae bacterium
ATAAAGTTAGTACTATCAAATTATAATAAAAACCTAACTAATCCATGTAGCACTGCTAATGATAATGATACTGCAGCTTTTGCTAGAGATAATCAAAATGTATATAAAAGTATGTTTAATGATATTGGAAGTACTACTTATAATAGTCACGTAGGGTTTATGATTAGTAATAATCCTGCAAGTGACGACTATTTAATTGCTCAAGCTAATGATAAAGATAGTAGAATTCTTATATTTTTAAAAAATTGGTATGATGCAAATTTTAATAATAATGAAAAGCTAAAAATGTCGGATGTAATATGGTGTAATGATAGAAGAGTTATATCAGGAACAGGAACTAATAAAAATGATACAACTTATGCTGGATATGGTAGAATTACAACTACCCAAGAGCCAAGCTTAAAGTGTGGAACCAGTTTAAATGACAATATAATTAGCAAATTTACAGCAAACGATGGTATTTACGGTAATGCAGATTTAAAAGGGTATAAAATAGGTTTATTAACTGCTGATGAGGTTGCATTTTCTGGAGGAGTATATAATACAAATAACAATAAATATTTCTTATATAAAAATACTAATAAAAACAATTTATGGTGGTGGACAATGACACCACAATTATTTACAAAGATTGATGCATACTCTTTTATGAGTATTTCTGGTGACGGAAAATTAGAATCAATACCTTATATGCTTTTTGGACTAGCCGGAGGTGAAGCTGTTCGTCCTTCAATTGCCTTAAATCCAAGTGTTACAATCTTAAGTGGAAATGGTACTAGTGAAAATCCATATGTTATTAATTAAGCACATTATGTGCTTTTTTTTATTATTTTAAATAAAATATACTATGATAAAAATAATATTGGGTATTATAATTAGTAGTTATTCTTTAATGTTTTGGATAATTCATTTAAATATGGTAATAATTGGTAAAAGTTTGGTTGAATATATACTATATTCTCTTACTCATATAGAAACATTATTACTATTTTTGGGGTTATATTTAATAATTATAAGTATTTTTAAAAAATAAAATTGAATAAGCCTTTTTTATGCGATATAATTTAATTACTAAGTAAAGGATGTTTTATCATGAAGAAAATTTTATTATTAACTTTTTTATTATTATTTCCAGTTATAGTATTTGCAGAAGCTAAGGTAACAAGTCATTTAATTGATGCGGAAATTGAGATAGGTGGAGCTTTAAGTGTTAAAGAATTAATTATAGTTGAAAAAGATACTGATTTTATATCTCGTAAATTAAATTATTATAGTTTTGGAAATGCTTCTTGGGATGGCAAAACAATAGATTTAGATAAGGGAACTATTTATAATGGTCAAAATGTCACTATAAATGCAGTATCAGCATTTGAATTTGATGATAAAGTATCATTTGGTGAGTTTGATAAAAATGTAACTGAATATTTTCCTGCATTTGATATTACCAAACCAACAAGTAATACTTATACTTACACTGATAATAAAGATGGTACTGGATCACTTAAAATATTTCATAAAACGAATGGTAAAAAAACCGCATATTATATTAAATATGTTGTTACTAATGTTGTAGTTAAGCATAATGATGTAAAAGAAATAAATTATACTTTTAAAAATTTAAATTATCATGCTAAAGAAACTTTTTTAAGAGTTATTATTCCATACGAAACTAATGACGAATTATATCATGTCTGGGTTCATGGAAATCAAAAGGGTGAGGTTCAGGAATTAGTTACTAATAATGAATCTAAAGTAGGAATCATTGCTAAATTTCCCGAAATAGGAAGTGAAATCAATTTTAGAATGACTCTTCCTCAAGAACAAGTTGGTGTTGATATATATTTAAATAATTCTAATATTGATGCTTTAAGTGAAATTATCAAAATAGAAAATGACAGGCTAAATCAAACTACCAAAAGTAATAATATTATTTATGCCATGAAATATGTTTTAATTGCTCTTTCGGTTATTTATGTATTATGCACAATAATATTTATTAAGAAATATAATAGAAATCTATTTATTATATATGTACTTTTTGGAATATTTATCATGGTCTTTAATTATTTATTTAGGTTTAATTATTGGTATTTATATTTATTAATAGTAGTACCAATAATATTAGTTTTATTAAAAAAATATCTTCAAAAATAAGAATTTCTTTACATAAAGAATTCTTTTTTTAAAAATTATGTTAAAATAATAATAGAGGTATAATATGAAAAAAGTAACATCTAAAAAGAAAAATCATCGTTTTTATAAATTTTTATCATTTGTTTTGTTTTTTCTAACTGTTTTTTCAATTAGTGTTTTAATTCATTTTAATGTATTACCAAATAAATATTTAATTGTCGGATCAGTAATAATTGGATTAATAATATTTTTACTTATATATAAGCTAAATACTAAGAATAATTTGTTTACTAAATTAATGTGTTCTTTGTTTAGCATTGTGATAGTTTTAATTGAAATAGTATTATGTATCTATTCTTTTAATACGATTGAGTTTTTTAATAATATCTTTGATACTGGTTTTAAAAACGAAACTTATGGTATATATGTATTAAATGATTCAAATATAAAGAAAGTAAATGATATAAAAAACATAGCCATATATAAAGAAGATAGCGAATCATATGATAAAGCTTTAAATAAATTAAAGGAAAAATATTCTAATGACATAAAAGAGTATTCTAACATTACTAATACTGTAAATAGTGTTATTAACAAAGAAAATGATGCTTTATATATTAATGAAGAATACTTAAATATATATAAAGAAAATAATAAAATAGATAATTTAAGATTAATTAGTAAATATAATATTATTTATAAAAGTAAAGATGAATTAAGAAAAGTTAATGTTACCAAGAAGCCATTTGCAATTTATATAAGTGGTATAGATACAAATGGTAAAGTTAATAAAAGTGCTAGAAGTGATGTTAATATTTTAGTATTTGTTAATCCAGATACAGGAAAGATATTATTACTAAACACCCCTAGAGATTATTATGTTACTTTAAACAGTAAAAATGCCAAAGATAAACTTACTCATGCAGGTATATATGGTACTATTGAATCGGCTAAGACTTTAGGATTATTATATGATGCAGAAATATATTATTATGCTAGAGTTAATTTCACATCATTTGTAAAGATTATAGATAATATTGGTGGAGTAAAAGTCGATGTTGAAAAACCAGATTATCGTTATAATCAAGAAATCGATTGTGGTTCTTATGTTTGTGAACAAAATAGTAAAAGAAAATTTGAAAATAATACGATATACATTAAACCTGGCGTAAATACTCTAAATGGGGAACAAGCTCTTGCTTATGCTAGAAATAGACATCAATATAGTGGGGGAGATAATGATAGACAAATTCATCAAGGCCAAATAATTAAAGCAGTTATAGAAAAATTAATGACTCCTAGTATATTAACGAAATATAATAGTATTTTAAAATCTTTATCAGATGGAATGATAACTAATATTGAACAAAGCACAATAACTAAATTAGTTAATTATCAGATAGATAAAAATATTAAATGGGAAATTGACAATTATACAGTTAAGGGTATAGATGGATATGATGTATGTTATTCTACTGGTAAGAGTAAAGCATATGTCTTAATTCCTAACGAAGAATCAGTTTTAATAGCAAAAGAGAAAATTTCATCTATATTAAATGGAGGAAATAATGAGAAATAACAAAGGTTTTACATTAGTAGAATTAGTAATAGTAGTTGGCTTACTCGGATTATTTGGGGTATCTATCGGAATGTCCTTAAATAGTCTACTAAAAGGTACCAAAGATAATGAATATGAAAACTATGTAAGTAGAATAGAAAGTTCAGCCAACTTATTTATATCAGAAAATAGTGAGCTTTTAGAAGAATTATATACAGATAAAGGATATATTATTATTACAACCCAGGATTTAATAGAAGAAGGACTTCTTGATGAAAATATCATAAATCCAGAAACAAATGAACCAGTTGATTATGATGATATAATCAAAATATCCTTGACATCGACTGGAACAATAGATGTTGAATATCAAGCTTTGGAAACAACAGAAGATTATTTACAAGTAATGGATATTGTAGCTGAAATCAAGAAAAGTAATGCTAATGACTTATGTTATCAAGGAATTAATAGTAGCAGTTTAAGATATGTTGAAGCAAATGGAACAATATCAAGTACTTATTTAGTAAAAGATCAAACTATTAAATGTGACGGTTCAAATGTAAATGTAAATAAATTAGGAACATATGAATTAAAATATGATTATTTAGACAATAAAACTAAAAAATGGAAACAACAATCTAGAAATGTAACAATTGTTGATACTGTAGCACCAAGCATTGTTTCATTAACTGAAAGTGATGGAATAATTACAGCTACTGCCAAAGATGAGGGTAGTGGAATTAAATATTATTTATTTAGTACTGATGGTAGTATTACGGATTTATCTCATGCTGGTAGAGAATTGACATCAAATCCCGAAACTATTACTGAAACATATACAGTATCATCTAGTGGTTTACGATTCTTTTATGTTCAAGATGAAGCAGGTAACATAAATAAGCAAAGTATTCAAGTATCAATAAGTGAGGAGATTATTGTTATTGAAAACCCTAATAATCCAACTGATCCAACTGATCCACCAGAAGAAGACCACTTAATTACGGTTTTTACTTGTGTAAACGAAGATAATAAAACAAATTATTCGTATCCGTTAAATAAAGCATGGACATCTATATATTTTCCATCGGCTGGTTCAAATTATAATATAAAATATGGAGATGATGTTGTTCTTGGCCGAGGAACTAAAATAATTGTTCATAGTACGGTATATCGTCTTGATGCTCTAACGTATAATGGTATATGTGCAGGATATGATATGTATTTAATTGATCAAATAGATTATGGGAATGCCTATCATATTGGAGGATCTGCCATAAGTATCAGTAACTCTAGACCTGTATATTACATCAAAAAAGCTTGTGTATCTGAAAATATAAATGATTACTGTCATGCTAAATGTACTACACCATGTACGGGAAATTAAAAGTACTCTTTTATTGGAGTATTTTTTTTGTTATAATAAAAATAGGTGGTTTTAATGAACTTGGTATTATTATTAGAAAAAGAAATTAAAGATGCAATGCTTAAATTAGGCTATGAAGATGAAGTTAAACTTGTAGTATGTGGAAAACCAGAATTAGGGGACTATCAATACAACGGCTCATTTTATCTTGCTAAAAAATATCATAAAAGTCCTATGATGATCTCAGATGAGATTGTAAACAGTTTAAAAGATAATTCACTATTCAAAAAAGTTAATAATGTAAATGGATTTGTTAATTTATTTTTAAGTGATGAGTGTCTAGTTAATTATGTTAATAATGTAATAAATGATTTTAAGATAAATACATATATAGAGAAAAATTCCCAAACCTATTTTTTAGATTATGGTGGTGCTAATGTCGCTAAAGCTCTCCATGCCGGTCATTTAAGAAGTCCAAATATCGGAGAAGCAATAAAAAGATTATTTGAAGCAGTAGGATATAAAACAATTTCTGATGTTCATTATGGAGATTGGGGTAGACCTATGGGGCTTATTATATGCGAAATAAAGCATCGTTATCCTGATTTGCCATATTTTGATCCTGATTTTAATGGTGATTATCCCACTAAATGTCCAGTAACTTTAGAAGATTTATATGAGATATATCCAACTGCATCGAATAAATCTAAAGAAGATCCTGATTATTTAGAAGAAGCTAGACAATTAACTGTTAAACTTCAAAATAAAGAAAAAGGCATATATGAGCTTTATAAATCATTTACTAAGTTATCGATTGACGATATAAAGGATATTTATAAATTATTAAATGCAACATTTGATTTACATGAAGGCGAGAAAGATGCTGATGAATATATTCCGGAATTATTAAAATACTTAAATGATAATAATTTAACGGAAATAAGTAATGGTGCTACGATAATTGACGTTAAAGAAGATACTGATAAAAAAGAAATTCCACCAGTAATCCTAATAAAAAGTAATGGAGGATTATTATACGATTCAACGGAACTTGCCACATTATATTCCAGAATAAAAAGATTTAAAGTAGATGGTTTATTATATTTAACTGATATTAGGCAAGAGCTTCATTTTATTCAAGCTTTTAGAGCAGCATATAAAACAAATATTGTTCCTAAAAATGTAAAACTAGAATGGTTCGGTTTTGGAACTATGAATGGTCCTGATGGAAAACCATTTAAAACTCGTGATGGCGGCGTAATGAGCTTAAGAAGTTTAATTGATCTAGTATCAAATGAAACTAGGAAAATAATTAAAGATAATATTAAAGAAGAAAATAAAGATGAATTATCTAAAAAGCTAGCAATAGCAGCAATAAAATATGCAGATTTACTTCCGAATAGATCAAGCGATTATATATTTGATCCAGTTAAGTTTAGTGATATTAATGGTAAAACTGGTCCCTATATTTTATATGGTACAGTAAGAATGTCATCATTAATTAATAAATCTGATATTTCATTTAAAAAATATTATCAAATAACAACTAAAGAAGAAAGAGATATTATTTTAAATATTATTAATTTAAGAGATGTCATTGAGAAATCATTTAAAACTAGAACAGTTAATGATATTTGTGAATATTTATATAAATTAACAAGTTCATTTAATACATTCTATAGCAATCATGAAGTATTAAGTGAGTCAAATAATATAGTAAAAGAAAGCTATTTATCGCTAATTAAGCTTGTATATGACACTAATAAGTATTTACTTAATATATTAGCAATAGATGTACCAAAAGAAATCTAATTGGAGGATTGTATGGAGAATAAAAGAGGCTTTACTTTAATAGAAATAGTAGTAGTTGTCGGATTACTTGCATTAATAGGTGTAGCAATTGCTTTTTCCGCTAATTCATTATTAAAAAACCAAAAAGAAGATGAATACGAAAACTTTATAAAAAGAATCGAAAGTGCAGCAAACACCTATGTAACAAGTAATAGTGAAATTCTTGAAGATTTATATACCGATAAGGGGTATGTAATAATAACTATAGGGGACTTAATTGGAGAAGGATTAATAAATCAAAATACTATTAATCCAGAAACAAATGAACCTATTGATTTTGATGATATTATAAAAGTATCACTAACATCAACTGGTGCCATTGATATTGAATATCCTGTAGCAGAGATCAAAGAAGATTACTTGCAAGCAATGGATTTTATTATTGAAATAGGAACAAATATTGATACTATCTGCTATCAAGGCATAAATGATAATGGTTTAAGATATATAGATAATAATGGTAATTTTGTAAAAAACTACTTAAAACAGGAAGAAAATATTAAATGTAATAAAGACAATGTAAATATAAATAAACTAGGAACATACACCATAAACTATGATTACAAAATTACAAATCCAGAGGAAAAATGGAAACAACAAAGTAGAAACGTAACTGTTGCAGATACAACGGCTCCCGAAATATTATCACTAACATTTGATAGTAGCAACAAGGAATTAGTATCTAAGTCCATAGATAGGGAAAGTGGAATAGCATATTATTATTTTGGAAGTGAAAATAATTTAATAAATATCTCAGAAAAAGGTTTCAAAATTACTGAAACAACTGATGAAGTTACCAAAAAAACACCTATAACAACAAGTGGAACATATTATTTTTATGCTCAAGATGCTGCTGGTAATATTACAAGCAAACCAGTTACAATTAACATTAGTACCAGCACAACAACACGTCCAATAAGTTCAGGACCTGAGCCAGATTTAACCTGTCCAGAGATTAGCATAAATTATTTAAATCCAACTGGTAATTCAAAAGAAAAAGATGGCTTAACTTATTATGAATATAAAGTTATGACCAAAAATGAGACACTAGCATGTAGATATGGACCAGCTTTTTGGTGGCGTTATAATACAAATTATATGTATTTACCTGGATCTAAAGTATATTACCGAAAAGTATCCGGTCAAGGTTCTAAATCAATACAATGGTATCAATCTTGGGATGGATGCTATTCAGCTGCAACTTATTGCAAGCCAACAATAACTAAAACTATTAAAACAGGTGCTTTTGCAGAAAATGATCTATGTTGGACTAATACTGCTGCACCTTCTCCAGCTGATGCAAGAGGTGATGTTGATTTGAGAAATTATAAGGGATGGAGTGTCAAAGCAATTGATCTAGAAGATGGCTGGTTCTATGTTCAGGAAACAGGTGATAGTGGATATGCTTGCTTCATTTGGCACACTACATTTAGTAATTAGTATTTGATAAAAAAAGAGCTTAAAGCTCTTTTTTTAGTCGTTATCTCTGTTATTACCCCAGCTCCAACCAGCTCCAATGATAATTACTAGAAGAATGAATAAAACAATCCATAATGCAGCACCAAGGCCATAACCGCCTCCAGTATTTCCTACATAACTATAACAACAAGGATTAGAGTATCCTCCGTTATAACCTCCGTTGTATCCGTAATAATACATATTAATACCTCCTTTGTATCTATTATAGTGTACACAAATAGGCGTAAAAAGGTTAACAATTTTATTCATATAATATTATTTATTGAGTACAAACAATTGTTTACTTTTATTTTACAAAAATTATGGTTTTTTATATAAAAAAATAAATCTATATGTTAAAATATATTAAGAGAAATAATAACGGAGTGATTAATATGTTTGGATATATTATAGGAAGCATTAAATATTTAACTAGTAATTATATTGTTTTAGATAATCATGGAATAGGTTATATAATCTTTGTAGCTAATCCGTATGCCTATGAAGAAGGTAAGGAGTATACGGTTTATACGTATAATTTTATTAATGAAACTGAGAATTCTTTATATGGATTTAAAACATTAGATGAAAAAGAATTATTCTTAAAGCTTATTAATGTTAAAGGCCTTGGCCCTAAAACTGCTATGCCTATGCTTGCATCAGGAAGTGTATCAGGTATTGCTGATGCTATTGAAAGAGAAAATATCTTATATTTAAAGAAATTTCCTAAAGTTGGAGATAAACTTGCTAAGCAAATGATTTTAGATTTAAAAGGAAAACTAGGAAATATTGAAATTAATAGTCAAGATAATTCAGATGAACTAGTGGAAGTACTTGAAAACTTAGGTTATAAAACTATCGATATAAAAAGAATATTACCTAAAGTTGATAGAGATTTAACTATTGAAAATCAAATTAAGGAAGCACTAAAATTAATGCTTAAATAAATACATATCAAGGAGGTTTTATGAAAGAAAGAATTATAACTGGAGAAAAATTGGATGTTGATATTTCAGATGATAATATTAGACCTCAAAGGTTAGATGAATATATTGGACAAGATGAAGTAAAAGAAAATATTAGAGTTTTTGTAGAGGCAGCAAAAATACGAGGAGAAGCTCTAGATCACGTTTTACTATATGGGCCACCAGGGCTTGGTAAAACAACGCTTGCTCATATTATTGCGAATGAACTTGGTACAAATATTAAAACAACTACGGGACCTGCTCTTGAAAAAAGTGGTGATTTAGCGGCAGTATTATCTACGCTCGAGCCTGGTGATGTTTTATTTATTGATGAAATTCATCGAATACCAAAGTTTATTGAAGAAATATTATATCCAGCCATGGAAGACTTTGAGCTTGATATAGTTGTTGGACAAGAAGGATCAAGTCGTAGTATTAAAATTGAGCTTCCTCCATTTACGTTGGTAGGTGCAACAACTAGAGCAGGTGATATATCAGCCCCACTACGTGATAGATTTGGAATAGTCTCTAAATTAAACTATTATTCTACCGATGAACTTAAGGATATTATTAAAAGAACTAGTAGAGTATTAGAAATGGATATTTCTGATGATGCTGCTTTGGAACTTGCTAATAGATCACGTAAAACGCCAAGAATTGCCAATCGTTTATTTAAAAGAGTTAGGGATTTTGCTCAAGTAGCTGGAGAAACAGAAATTACTAAAGAAACAACATTGAATTCTTTAGAGAGGCTTAAAGTTGATAAATATGGCTTAGATCAAGTAGATATTGAGTATTTAGAAAGTTTAATAAATAAATTTAACGGTGGACCTGTCGGAGTAGAGACTATTGCTTCATCTATTGGTGAAGAGGTATCTACTTTAGAAGACGTTGTTGAACCATACCTTATGCAAGAAGGATTTATTAAAAGAACCCAAAGGGGAAGAATTGCAACTGATAAAAGTTATTCACACATAAAAAAAGGAGGGACTTTATTCGATGAATAGAAAATTATCAAAGGCTTTGAAAATGGAAGCTGAAAGACAAGAAAATAATATTGAACTTATTGCAAGCGAAAACTATGTATCAAAAGATATTTTAAAATTACAAGGAAGTATTTTAACTAATAAATATGCGGAGGGATATCCAGGCAAGAAATACTACGGAGGATGCGAATATATTGATGTTATTGAAAACTTAGCAATTGATTATGCATGTAAACTATTTAAATGCCAATATGCTAATGTTCAGCCACATTCTGGATCCAATGCCAATATGGCTGTATATAAAGCTTTACTTAATATAGGTGATACTGTCATGGGAATGGATTTATCAAATGGTGGACATTTAACTCATGGGCATCCTATGAATTTTAGTGGTATAGATTATAATATTGTAAGTTATACAGTAGATCCTAAAACTGAAATGATTGATTATGAAAGTGTTAGAGAACTAGCTTTAAAATATAAGCCTAAAATGATCATAGCAGGAGCATCTGCTTATTCTAGAATTATCGATTTTAAGCGTTTTAGAGAAATAGCTGATGAAGTAGGGGCTTATCTTATGGTTGATATGGCTCATATTGCTGGATTGGTAGCAGCTGGAGCTCATCCATCACCAATTCCATACGCACATGTAGTTACCACAACTACTCATAAAACATTAAGAGGACCAAGAGGTGGTCTAATCTTAACTAATGATGAAGAAATAGCGAAACTAATAAATAAAGCAATATTTCCCGGTATTCAAGGTGGACCATTAATGCATGTTATAGCTGCTAAAGCCCAGTGCTTTACTGAGGCATTAGAGCCAGAATTTACTGATTACATTGTAAATGTTATTAAGAACTCTAAAGCTTTAGCTGAAAGTTTAAAAGAAGAAGGAATAAGAGTAATATCAGGCGGAACTGATAATCATTTAATGCTAATAGATGTAAAATCAAAATATGGAATTACTGGTAAAGAAGCAGAAACGCTACTAGATAAAATAAATATTACTGTAAATAAAAATACGATACCAAATGAAACTGAAAGTCCATTTAAAACTTCAGGATTAAGACTAGGAAGTGCAGCTATGACAACTAGAGGGTTAAATGAAGCGGACTTTAGACATATTGGTAAAATAATTGCTAGTGCACTAGAAAATAGAAATGATGAGCATAAATTAGAAGAATTAAAAGCAGAAGTTCTTAAATTAACTGCTGCCCATCCAATTTATAAGAAGTAGAGGTTTTTTATGACTAAATGGGATAAAGAATATATTAAATTATGTAAGAAAATACTAGCTGAAGGAAAAGAAGTGGAGAATAGAACTGGTATTAATACTATTAAAATACCATCATATCACTTGCATTTTGACTTAAGAGAAGAATTTCCAGTTCTTGCTACAAAACAATTATTTTTTAGACAAGCTATTTTAGAAATGCTATGGATTTACCAGGCTCAGTCTAACGATGTAAGATGGTTACAAGAACGTAATGTCCATATTTGGGATGAATGGGAAATAGACGAGGATGGACTATGGCATGCTAATCAAAATGTTATGGAAAATGGCAGATATGTAAAAAAAGATATTGTAAAAGAATTCGATAAAGCATATGCACACACAATAGGAACTGCTTACGGTTATATAGTTAATAAGTTTCAAATGACTCAAAACCTAATAAATACTATAAAAAATAATCCAACTGATAGAAGAATGATAATGACTTTATGGCAAAATGATTATTTAGACACTGCAGTACTACCATCATGCGTATGGTCTAGTGAATGGGATGTTACAGATGGATACTTAAATATGTGGGTTCATCAAAGAAGTTGTGATGTTCCACTAGGCCTTCCATTTAATGTAACTCAGTATGCAACTTTGTTGTCTTTAATTGCGCATGTTACAGGTTTAAAACCTGGTACAATTGATTGGAGTATTAAAGATGCTCATATTTATGTAAATCAAGTTGATGGAATAAAAGAACAAATAAAAAGATATGATGAAAATGATGACATAAAAGCTCCGAAATTGTGGATTAATCCGGAAATAGATGATTTCTTCAAATTTGATAATTCTAAAGATTTAAAAGACATAAAAATAGAAGGATATGAACATATGGGACCAATTAAATTTCCCATTGCCCAATGATAGATAATTTAAGTTTAATAGCAGCAATAGGTAAAAATAATGAATTAGGTATTAATAATGCTTTAATATGGCATTTACCAAGTGATATGAAATATTTTAGGAAAGTAACTAGTGGGAAAACTATTATTATGGGAAGAAAATGTTTTGAATCACTACCAGGATTATTACCAAATCGAATACACATAATACTAACTAATAATAAGGACTATCAAGTAGAAGGTGCTAGTGTATTTAATGATGTTGATGATATATTAAATTACGTTAAAAATACTCCTGAAGAATGTTTTATTATTGGTGGAGCCAAAATATATGAATTATTTTTACCATATGTTAAAAAGATGTACTTAACAGAAATAGATGCGGAAAATGAAGCAGATGTTTATTTTCCAAAATTTAACAAAGAATTATATGAACGTGAAGAAATTGAAGAATTAACTGAAAATGATATAAATTATAAATTTGTATTATATACTAGAAAGTAGACGAATTATGAAAAATAGACTTATAATAGTAGAAGGCCCACAAGGAACTGGTAAAACATCTCTAACAAATTATCTAAGAGATAATATCGCTAGTTCTAATTTATATAGACTAGCTGGTCAAAAAGATAAAACATTAACCGGAAAAAAGTATAGTGAAATAATGTATAAAGCACTTTTAGATTATTTAGAAAGAATGCAAATTGTTCCAATGACAATTCTATTTGATCGAACGTTTTTCTCGGAAGAAGTTTATGCTAGATTAGGATATAAAGAATATTCATTTAGTGATATATATGAAAAACTAGTAAAAAAGCTTAACGATTTAAATTATGATATATATTTTTTATCATTATATTTGGAAGACGAAAAATTATATGAAGCAAGACTTGCCCGTGAAAGACATCATAATTATCAAGCTTTTAGCATTGAAAACAGTTCAAATCAACAAAGAGTATACAAAGAGCTAGGTGAAGAAATAATTAAAAAATATAATAATATAAAAGTTTTTAGAATAGCAATGGATAATTTTGAAAAAGCATATAAAGAAATAAATGAAATATTAGATATAGAACCTAAAACCAAACCTGTTCCAACAGCTAGTATCGAATCAAACATTGAAGATAAAGAGAATAATCAAAAAGAAATAATTCAATTGCAACTTATTTAAAGCCAATTTAATTATATAAATTGGCTTTTTTATTTTAAAATGTTATAATCATTATTGGTGATTTTATGAAAACTGACGATTTTGACTATGACTTACCAAAAGAACTAATTGCTCAAACACCCTTAAATAAACGTTCTGACTCTAAGCTTCTTGTTATGGACAAAAAAACAGGCAAATTAAAACATGAATATTTTTATAATATAATACATTATTTAAATAAAGGAGATGCTTTAGTTATAAATGATACTAAAGTAATTCCAGCTCGTTTAATTGGAGAAAAAGAAGAAACTAATGCCATTATTGAATTACTACTTTTAAAAGAATTAGAAAATAATACTTGGCAGTGCTTAGCTAAACCTCAAAAAAGATTAAAAGAGGGGACTATTATTTCTTTTGGAAACGGATTATTAAAAGCCAAAGTAAAAGAAATAAAAGAAGATGGAATTACAATAGTTGAACTTATATATGATGGAATTCTTATGGAAATATTAGATAAATTAGGTACTATGCCTCTTCCACCATATATACATGAAAAATTAAATGATAAAGATAGATATCAAACTGTTTATGCAGAAAACTATGGTTCAGCAGCAGCTCCTACAGCAGGATTACATTTTACAAAAGAATTATTAAATCAAATTGAAGAAAAAGGAATAAATATTGTTCATATAACATTACATGTTGGCCTTGGTACATTTAGACCAGTAAATGTTGAGGATGTAACAAAACATGTTATGCATACAGAAGAATATATGATTAGTAAAGAGGCAGCAGATACTTTAAATAAAGTAAAGGAAAGTGGCGGAAGAATTATTGCTGTAGGAACAACAAGTGTAAGAACTCTAGAGTCTATTATGCAAAAACATGATAAATTTATTCCTTGCCATGATGAAACAAATATCTTTATTTATCCGGGATATAAGTTTAAAGCCGTAGATAGTTTAATTACAAATTTTCATTTACCGAAAAGTACATTAGTAATGTTAGTATCTGCTTTTTCATCAAAAGGAAATATATTAAATGCATATAATGTTGCAATTCAAAATAAATATCGTTTTTTTAGCTTTGGAGATGCAATGTATATTGCGGATATTAAGTAAAATATGTTATTATTAAAGTAGAGGTGTAATATGGAACAAGAACTAGAACAAGCTAGAAAAAAAGCTTTAAATAAGGTTTTATTATGTTATTCTATAACAGTACTAATTGGGATATCAATAATGCTTTCAATTCGTTCATTAGGTATAGGATTTGGTTTTATTATAATTGGCATATTTATTGATCATTTTATTACTAGGAAAGACATTCAAAATTTTAATACATTGTATAAACAAAATATTGTTGTTATGTCGATGGAAAAAATATGCACTGATGTTAAGTTTGACATGCAAAAGGGAATTGATAGACAGGTAATTGCAAGTACAAATATGATGAATATGGGAGATATATTTTCTTCAAATGATTATGTAACAGGTAAATATAAAAATATTAATTTTGAAATGTCAGATGTTGAAATACAAGAAGAATCAACTGATTCAGAAGGACATACAACTTACTATACAATTTTTAAAGGCCAATGGTACATATTTGATTTTAACAAAACCTTTAAAGCTAATATTCAAGTATGTGCATCAAATTTTCACAATGCAAGAAGAGGATCATTATTTGCTAAAAAGGAAGAACGCTTTAAAAAGGTTGAATTAGAAGATATAGAATTTAATAAAGAGTTTAAAGTATATGCTCAAAATGAATTAGATGCTTTTTATGTTTTAACTCCTGGTACTATGACCAAGATAAAAGAAGTTAAAAGTAAGATTAAAGGAAGATTATTATTTTGTTTTATAGATGATCGTCTTCACGTAGCTCTTCACAATAACAAAGACTTCTTTGAAGCAAGTATATTCAAAAAAGTTAATGTTGAAAAAGCTATAGAAAAAACTAATGAGGAAATAAGCGCTATCACTAACTTTGTGGATATTCTAAGTTTAGATAACGATTTATTTAAAATGAATTAAGGAGGTGAAATAATGCCAGGAATTATTATTTTCTTAATTGTATTAGCTGTTATTGTAGTTATTTGGTATGTATCAACATTAAATGGACTAAATAGAGCTATCGTTAAAATAGATGAGGCATCATCTGGAATAGATGTAGCACTTACTAAAAGATACGATACTTTAACAAAAATGATTGATGTAGTTAAATCATATGCCAAACACGAAAAAGAAACTATATTTGAAACTATTAGTTTAAGAAAAAATATGACTAATGAAGAAAAAATGGAAGAAAACAACAAGATGAGTGCTAACTTGGAAAGAATTTATGCGATAGCAGAAAATTACCCTGAACTTAAATCAAGTGAAAACTATAATACATTACAAAAATCAATTGCTGATGTAGAAGAACATTTACAAGCAGCAAGAAGAATGTACAATTCTAATGTTTCTATTTTTAATCAAAAATTAGTTACTTTCCCAACAAGCATTGTTGCTAATTCAAAAGGCTTAACTAAAAAAGATTTCTTTGAAGCTGATGAAGTTAAAAAAGAAGATGTAAAAATAGATTTATAGTACCAAAAAAGACTTTTTGTAAAGTCTTTTTATTTGAAAATTAAAAACACTACCAAAGTAGTGTAATTTTTTAATGGTGACCCGTACGGGATTTGAACCCATGAATGTATGCGTGAAAGGCATATGTGTTAACCGCTTCACCAACGGGCCATTAA
>CACXEC010000013.1 GCA_902766545.1 uncultured Erysipelotrichaceae bacterium
ACCTACGTACCACATATTGTTCGGAATTTTAAATCGTCCATTTTCAAGTAATTTTGGATCACTTGGCCATGAATTTGGTACTAAATCAATAACCCATTCATCCTGACTTGGTAATTCTAAAATAGATAACATCTCTGCAAAATAATATTCAACACGAGATATATTCATTTCATCTAAAACAGTAATATAAATACGATTATCATATTTTGCTTCATACATTTTAGTTAAAACTTCTGTTTCATTAAAACGTTTAGTGAATTCATTAAAATATCCAAATATTTCAGTACTATCTCTCCATGATGGTTGAACACTAGCAATTGTTGAATCATTTTTAATAAATCTTCCAAATGCATAGGCTAAACTTGTTTTACCAGTACCAGAAATACCTTGTAAAATTATTAATCTATTTGATGCAAATGATGAAATAAACAATCTAATAAGTTCAATTGGATAATAAAGTTTCATTTTACTAGCTGAATAATTTCTAAAATCTTCACATATCTTACTTAAAGAAATTGTTTCATTAAATGTAGGAGCTACATAATCCTTGTATTTTTCATCAATTTGTGTAAGTTTAAAAAATCTACTTTCATTTTCATTAATCTTAATATTGCCATTTTCGTCATATTCAACATCACCATTTGCTGGGTCGGTCATTTGAATATATTTTTGATTTTCCGTTTTTAATCTCACAATGTCATTATTTAAGTTTTCAATTTCGTCAACTAAAGCTTCTTGATGAGAAACATTATGTACATATTTTATGTGTCTTCTAATTAATCTATAAATTAAAAATATAATTAGGCCAAACAAAACAATTAGAGATATGATTGCTAAAGCGATAACAAAAATACCTCCACTACCTAAATTATTTCTATATTTGTTAATAACTTCAATATAATTGACAATATTAAACATATTAAAAATGGCAGTACCTATTGTCTTTAATATATTCCATATTCCATCTATTAATGGAGTCATAAATTCAAGAAAAAAATCTCCAGCCATATTATTTTTCACTCTCTTTCAACAATTCTTTATCAATTTGAATCTTTTCATACTCTTCAACAATAATATCACAATTATTTTTCTTTAATTCTTCTATAATGACAGCATTACTTTTAGCAAAGTCGTTACTAAGTAAACATCTTTCTCCTGAAACTTTTTTAATATCTATTTTAACGCTTTTGCTAATGTAAATAAAATAATCGATCATATTTTTCTTTAAAACACTTTTAGTATTTTTATTAAAATCATCGTAATTAATTAAAACCTTAAAATATTTAGATAATACTTTATCTTTATATATTAGGCCAAGTTCTTTGACATCCGTTTTTAGTAATTCTTTTTTTACAGGAAGGAAGAAAACCTTTCTTAATTTTCTAATAGAAAATAGTTTCATTATGGTTGCAATAATTAAGTCTTTACTAATTAAGGCAAATTCTAAGTCCACTTTTTCTTTTTCATATACATCTTTTATAGCTGATTTATCAATTTTACTAAATCCTGGCACACTATAGTTATATTGAGCTAAATAGTAAATATCTGATTTAGATATATCTATATAACGATTAAAAGATATATTACTATTTAATAGTTCAAATATCTTTCTTTCTTTTCTGACATTCGTTTTTATAAGCTCTAATAAAATAGTTGTATTTTTTTTCTTT
This sequence comes from uncultured Erysipelotrichaceae bacterium, assembly GCA_902766545.1. Taxonomy (GTDB): domain Bacteria; phylum Bacillota_I; class Bacilli_A; order RF39; family UBA660; genus CAG-533. Next base: position 1,671 of record CACXEC010000013.1, read on the forward strand.
TCGTCAATTAAATTAAAATAAGATATTTTATTATATTTTTCCAAATAGTTTATTAAGATTGTTTTATAATTATTTGCATTAATCTTATATGGACTTGTGCAAATATCTAAATTATTTGCTATATTCAGAATAACGGCTGATAAAATTATTTCTTTTTCATAAGCTTTAATTTCTAAAGCACGGTTATTTTCAATAAAATAACTAATTGCGCAATATAATTCTTTATCAATTCTATATTTAAAAATTTCTTTATCAGTTATAAAACAGCGAATCAAGTTTTTATCATAGCTTATATCGTTATTAAAAAATTCTTTGATAATCCATTTTAAACTATCTTCTAAATTTTTCTTACGATGCCATAATTTATTTTTATCTATACCGATAATCTTGCTTAATAAAATAGAGTATTCAAAGACAGTTTTGATTTTATATTCGTAATATTTTGTAAACATATTAGTATTCACTTGACCTACCTCTATTCTCATTCTAAATTATAGCAAAATTAAGGTGTTAATGCAATAAAAAAACTAGTCATTCTGATAAAATAACTAGCCTCAAGTTTTAAGAATAACCACAAATCAACTACTACTTTCTTTCTAAAGAAAATCTTAATTAACCATAACAGTGATATTATCAGTATCAACAGGTGGTTACTTATCTTTGGGAGTGTCTTTCTCCTTAACAATTGTTACGTCTAGCGTAGATAAGATTGCTCCCGCAACTTCTTTACTACATTTGTACCCTGAATTAATCATTTATTAACCATAAATATGTTTTTATTAATATCTACAATTAATAAATATTCCTAGCACCATTACTTTGAATAATGGTGCAATCATTAATTTCATGTACCATATCTATTCTAGACATATTTATTGTATGATATATTTTTTTAAAATGCAATACTTTTTTGAAAAAAATATCAAAAAATGTCAAAAAAATTAATTTTTAAAGAATTCATCAAATATTTTTTCTTCATCTTCTAACATTTCTTTAGTAAGCACTTCTCTTGCATCTGTTTGTTTTTCAGAGTATCCAGATATTAATTTTTCAGCTTTACCTTCTTTAACATAAATGAAGTTTGGTGCATAGATTCTCTTTTCTCCTACTTTAATAGTTTTTCCTTCAGTAGTTTTTAAAGTAAACTCACTAAGTACATTATCAAATGCTTCTAATAACAATTTATATTCTTTTGTACCATCTATAATTAATTTCGGCTTGTTCTTTTTATCTAATGTATATTTGCTTCTTAATATTTCATTACCATCTTCATCCCAAACCTTAACATAGTAAATCTTAGATATATTATTCTTATTTGCTACTTCAATTGATTTTTCAATAACACTACGACACCAAGGGCAAAGTGGATCACCAAAATAAACATAAAACGTTTCTTTATTATTTAACAATTCAACTATTTTTGATGCTTCCACTTTTTCAAATGGGTTATCTTGATCAATTGTAACTGTACGATGTTCTTTCCCACTTGCATTTGTTTTCCCATTTAAAGATTCATATTCTTCTTTAAAAGCTAACGCACTTGGATTTGTATTTTTTTCTTCTTTCTTACAAGCTGATACTCCGATTAGTATTAAAAGAATCATTACAATACTTAAATATTTTTTCATAGTTACCTCCTTCCTGCATACTTTAAATTTAACATAATCATATAGATTAAACAATCAACTTTAAGTTGAATTTAAAAAGCCTATATAAATAGGCTATTTAATCTTTTTAAATAAATTTTGATTTTTTGCTTCTATAAAAATAATTGATACTATAACTAGAATACTTGTTAGCAATAATAGATGCTCTACAATACCTGTTTTAGGATTAGACTCACTATTTGTAGCATTTGAAGTATTTCCAGATTCATTACCACTATTATTATTTGCATTTGGAGGTGTCACGCCATTACCCTCTTGTTTATTAATATCTATGACTTTTACACTAATAGTTCCTCTTACATCTGAGCCTTCATTTGATATTGCAGAGATTACGACATTACCTTCTTTAACACCTGTTACAACTCCGCTTTCATTTACCGTAGCTATAGAGTTATCTGAGCTTACCCATGTTATATCTTTTATTGTTGCATTAGTAGGTTCTATTTTGGCAGTTAAATTTAGTGTACCATTTACGGATACTTCATTGCCACCAGAAATAGTTATTTTGGTAATTAATATTTTATTGATACCATCAACTGTTATATTTTGACTAGATGTAAGAGAACCATAACTAAACGTTGCTGTATAGTTACCAGCTTTTGTGGTTCCAATTTTTACAGATATTTTGTAGCCATTATCAACTTTTTCTAATAAAAAGTCACTTGTTACATCATGATTTTTATTATCAAGAATTTTTACCTTAACATCATCAAGTGATGGTATATTTGTTAATGTCAATGGAATAATGAAATATCCACCATCTTCAGCAGTTATTTTATTAGAACTATATTCTGGGGTTTCTGCTTGAATATTATAATCTATATTTGATGTAAATATATGTAATATTGGATAGAATGAAAACTCATTATAAGTTGTTGTATCATTCCATGTAGTTCCTTTATCAAAGCTGTAAAATGTTACTCCTTCATTGTATTCTGGCCTATAATTAATTGTATTCGTGGCACTATTTTTATCCTTTACAAACGCATCTACTGGAATTAAATAGTATCCATCAGTATCTGACGAACTTTTTAGATATTTTGTTGATGATATATATTTATAGTAAATATAAAATTTATCGCTACTTACATTGATATTATTAAGATCTACTGTTATGTATGCTCTATCATCGATATTTCCACTTGCAATTTTTATCGCCTTATTAATATCATCAGTTTCAGAATATAAAATTTCATATTTATCTGAAGATTGGGGTCCAATTTTTCTGGTATAAAGACTTGCTTTAGTTAACACCTCTGAACCTGTTCCTTTTTTATTGAAAACCTCTTTAAATATTACTGTATCTACATTGCTACTTAAAAGCTGATCTGCATTTTGTGTATCATAAAAATAAGAATTATCACTTACTTTATTATTAACGCCACTAACTGTAAAAATCGTTGTACAAATATTTACATCATCATAACTGATGTAATGATAACCAGTTTCTCCTAGACCATCTTCAGTACCAGGAAAAAAAGTTCTATAAGTATTTTTTATAATCCAGGCTCCGTTTTTACTTGGAATATTTGTAGTTCCATCATTACTAAATTTTTCTTTGGGATAATCATCATCCCAACCAACAATTGTAACAGCATGATTGCTTCCATATATACCATTAAAATAATATGAACTTCCATTATTAAATAAATAGTTGCTTATTGGAGTTACAGCGCTACCGCCGTACATAGTTGCACCAACAGCTCCATAAGTGGTTAGTAAATATTTTATGTCTAATATTCTTTCATCACTACATTTTTTTGTAGTAACAAAAGAGCCAATATCATCAGAGATTCTCATCGTATTAACATAATAATCAGCTTCGGCATTAGCAAGTGCAATTGTTGCTGTTTGAGAACTCCATGGCACCTTACTTTCTTTAACAGGTCCTCTACCACTAGATAAATACTCTCCAACTGTTTGTGGAGTTCCACCAGCATTCCATTCGGCTTTATCACCAGTTTTTTCTCTATAAATTCCTAATTTATTATTTCCATCTGAAAGTTTATATGTTGTATTAAAAGCTATATGCTTTTGTGATAATTCAATAGGGTCATTTCCTTCAACTAAATTGGCTGATTCAATTACTGACGTTGTAGAAAAAGTCCAGCATAAATCAGTATCATCTTGATCTTTTTGAGATGATATATAATTCTTATTATTAACATTTCTTAAATCAAATTTATGCAATGTTTGATAATCAGAATTTCCAATAGTTCCAAGCTTATTGTTTTTAACTATCGGTGCAGTTAACGTTAAGGTTTCTTGACATAAAACCGGTTCAAAATATTTTTTCCTTTCTTCATCACTTAATTGTGACCATTTTTTGTGTGCTTCAGTTTCTGTACAAGTAAAATTATCTTTATTAATATAATCTAGGGCATATACATATTTTACTTGAAACATGATTGTAACAATTATTAATAGTTTAAAAAGTTTTTTCATATTCTACTCCTATTCTATTATCAATTATAAGATAAATGTCGAATTTTGGCAATAAAAAGAAGCCATTTTAGACTTCTTGAATAACAGCTATAATCATAGGCTTACATTCGGTTTCAACGTAAAAATACTTACTTAATCTTTCTCTAATTTCATTTTTGATATTATTAAAATCAATATAATTATTATTAATATTATTATTAATTATTTCTAAAGAAATTCTTTTAATTTCATCAATCATTTCTTTAGAATCCTTTACGTATATAAATCCTCTTGTTGTAATTTCAGGACCAACTAGTAAATGTTTATTTTTCTTTGATAGCGTTGCACTAATTAAAACTATTCCATTTTCAGATAACATCTCACGATCTTTTAAAACTAAATCGCCAATATCCTCCGATGAATCACCATCTATTAAAACATCATCGACAAAGATATGTTCATTAGAATCTTCTAATTTTTTATTATTAATTGTTATAACATCACCATTTTGCTTTAAAAGAATATTTTCTGGGCTATAACCTAAATTAGAAGCTAAATCTGCTGCTCCAACCATAAATCGATATTCGGCTTTGACAGGAATAAAATATTTTGGTTTTAATAAATCTAACATAATCATGATGTCTTCTGACGAAGCATGTAAGCTTATTCCTTTGTCAGTTGGTATTTCTAAAATATTAATTCCCATATAGGCAAGCTCATTTTGAATTTTAACAAATATTTTTTCATTTTCATCATATTTTGGTTCAGCAAAACATACTGTATCATTGCTATTCAATTTAATATATTTATCGTTATTAGCTAATATTTTTTCAATTGCATTATAAGGTTTTGCCCTATCATCACATATTAATAAAATAGAATTATTATCATTTATATTTGATAAGTCTCCTAAAATATTATCTTCAATATTCATATATTTGTTTTCAATTGCCATATTAATAATATTTTGAAGTTTTTTGCCCATTACAACGATTTTGCGATGAGAATTTCTAGCTGCAGTAAAGATTCCTTCAATTGTATATAAATGTGATGGTAAGACACTAAAAATAATTCTTCCACTTGCTTTATTTACAATATTTTTGAAAAACGATACCATATGATGACTTGGGGAAGTATGACCAATATTTTCAGAAAATGATGATTCACATAAAAGGGCTAATACTCCTTGTTTTCCAACATAAGCTATTTTTCCTAAATCCATATGATAATTTGCCATCATTGAAGGATCAATAATAAAATCTCCTGTATAACATATTGCACCATCTTCAGTATTTATTACATACATAACACTGTCTGGTACTGAATGGTTAACATTAGTAGGAAAAATACTAATATTATTACTTATAGTTAGTTTTTTATGGACATCAATTTGATGTAAATTCTTTTCTGGAATCCTATCTAATAACATTTGATTAATCGTATATTTAGTAGCATAAACTTTAATATCAGGTATTATATTTATTAAATCTTCTATTCCACCGTAACTTTCTGGATGTGCATGTGTAATAAATACTCCTACAATCTTATCTTTATTATCTTTTAAATATTTGTAGTCAGGTATAATATAATCTATTCCAAAGATTGAATCGTTTGCATATTTTAATCCGGCATCTAATATAAATAAATGATTATCTATCTCAATACAATAAGTATTTTTACCGTTTTCATCTAATCCACCTAAGCCTAAAATTTTAATTTTGCTCATATTATCACTCTTTCTTTTTTTATATTATTAAAGTTCCTTTGGCTAGATAATTATAGCAAAATTTTTATATTTTAGCAATACAGTTGTTTATTCAGCTATTAATTCGCTTAATGAGACAAAACTTAAATCCAAATGATTAGCTTTTATTATTAAATTATTTAAAGAATCTAAAGTAGTATTTTGAGTTATCAGAATTATTTCTCCATTATTTATATTATTAAATGTAAGATTATTTAGTTCTATAGAGGGTTTTATAATAAAATACTTTTTGTTTTTACAAAAATCAATATTCGAATAATTAACTAAACATATTTTTTTATTTATTTTTTTCTTGTTTAATAAACTATTTAAATCCGATGCTTTATTTTGATCTTTTTCTCCGTTTATATAATCTTTATTTTGAGACAAAGTTGTATTTAATGTAGCTATAATGCTATATTTTATATTTTTATTTAAAAGATATTCTTCTAAATTACTATTTTCTTCTAAAATAAGCGCTATACTTCTTTTAGATGGATTTCCTCTAATTATTACTTTATCTTTATAATCATCAAGACTTATATTTGGTTTTACTTTATTATATATTAAATATGTGTCATTAAAAGCCCCAAATTCTTCCATTTTAATTAAAGAAGCCTGTTTATTAACTTCTTTTCCATTAATACCTGGTATAATTGTATCATTATAAATTATAGCATCTACAGGACTAATATAGTAATCATTCATGACACTTGTTATTTTTTGCATAATTGGATTTTTACTATCAATATAAATCATTACTTTATCTGTAAAATAAAAACTAAATACTAAAAAAAATATAAATATTAAGTACTTTATCTTTTTCATAAAATCACCATTAAAATATATGATATTAATTATTATTTATCACTTATTTCTGCTAATGTGTTATCTTTTTTAGTTGATAAAAATAATAGTTTTTCAACGACTAATTCAATCTTTTGCTTTTTTTGATCATTACTCATATAATTTGAAGTTCTAAGTTGTCCGCATACAGTTACTAAATCTCCTTTATGACAATACTCACACACCTTTGAAGCAATTCCATCCCACAAAACACATCTTATAAAATCAGCTTCATATATTCCATTAGAGTTTTTAAAATTTCTTTGAACCGCTAATGTGATATTACATACTTTTTTACCAGTTTCTGTTTTAGTTATTTCAGGTTCTGTAGTTAATCTACCAATTAACTGTGTTAAATTATACATATTTTTCCTCCTTTCATTTCTTTTTTTATCACAATAATTTTTTATAAGCAAAAAGCTATTTTTAATAATTGGTACTATTTTTTTTACAGAATAATTTATTTCTTTTAGACAAATAAAAAAATTTAAGTAAAAATATACTTAAATTTTTATTTTTTATATAAATTAATTATTTTTTAATAAGCGATTAAGTTCAATTGCATATTCCAATGGCAATTCTTTTTTGAAGTCAGAAATAAAACCTAAAATGATTAATTCTTTAGCAGCTTGTTCGGTTAATCCTTTACTCATTAAATAGAATAATTTTTCAGCACTTACTTTAGATACAGTTGCTTCATGTTCAATAGTGCTTGTATCATTTAAAACAATATTTTTAGGAATTGTGTCACTTTTAGAATCATTATCTAAAAGAATCGTATCACATTTTATAGTTGCTTCTGAGTTTATAGCACTATTACTTATTTTGACAGTTCCTCTATAATTAGCTAAGCCACCATTTTCTGCAATACTTTTAGATAAAATATTACTTTTGGTATTTTTTCCTAAATGAATCATTTTAGCTCCGGCATCTAGTTTTTGTCCATTTTTAGCATATGCGATAGACACTGAATTGGCTCTTGAATTATCTCCTTTTAGGATACATGAAGGATATTTCATGGTTACACCACTACCTAAATTACCATCTACCCATTGCATATAACCGTTTTCTTCCACTATAGCTCTTTTGGTAACTAAATTATAAACATCTGTACTCCAATTTTGAATGGTACTATATTTACATATTGCATCTTTTTTAACAAATATTTCTACTACACCGGCATGAAGAGAATTTTCTGAATAACTATTTGCAGTACATCCCTCAATATAAGATAGTTCTGCACCCTCATCAACAATAATAATAGTTCTTTCAAATTGACCCATAGTGATACTATTAATCCTAAAATAACTTTGAAGCGGTCTATCTAATTTAACGCCTTTAGGAATATATATGAAAGATCCTCCACTCCACATGCATCCATTTAAAGCTGTATATTTATTTTCATCGTATTTTACTAAAGTATTAAAATATTCTTTAAATAGATCAGGATATTCTTTTAAAGCTTCATCTGTACTTAAAAAAATCACTCCATTTTCAGCTTTTAATTTATGATAAAATACCTCACTATCTAGTTGATTAGATACACCGCAAAGATAAGTATTTTCTGCATCAATCACGCCTAATTTCGTAAAAGTTTGTTTAACATCTTTATCAACATTATTCCAATCATCGGTAATTTCACCAATTTTTTTATAATAATTAATTTTATCAAAATCAATTGTTATTTCTGGTCCAAAATTGGGATTATCAAGTTCTAAAAATTTTTCAAATGATTTTAATCTAAATTCAAGCATCCACTCTGGCTCATTTTTTAGTTTAGATATTTTAGTTATATAATCTTTAGTTAATTTCATAAACATCACAAGTGTATTATAACACGTTAAAAAAAAATCTTAAATAAATATAATTATTTAAGATCTTTAAATATAAGAATATTATCCATTTTAGAATTATCTTTCTTCTTTTTTGAACGTAATTTATTAGTTAATTTTTGTATTATATCATCAGGCAAATAAGATAATTCAATGGCTTCTATAAATGCACTTGTGCTTACAACATCTTCTTCATTAATAATTGCTACTTCAAATGCGTCTTTTATTAATAATATAATATCAAATATGTCTATTTCTAAATCGAATAATAACATTAAATTTTCTAAAATTAAATGTTTTTGAGACTCTCCGCCTTCAATGTCTAATTCTAAATCTATAGACAGATGATTGATTCGTAGAAACAATATTTGTAATGTTTCTTCCCTTGAAAAAAAATGGGGATGTTTAGCATCAATATTATTTTTAAGTTCTTCTAAACGAACAAAGGCATACTCATGTAATTGTTCATAATCTTCGGTAGTTAGAAATTCATCATATAAATTATTCCAATACTCAAATCTTCTAGCAAAATAAAACGCCAAGGATTCAATTCTTTCTTTTAGTAATTCAAATTTTAAATGTTCGTTCATTATTTCTTCATCAAAGGCTCTTTGAAGCATAATATGATCAATTTCTGATGGATCATCAGAGGTAATAGATTCATATAATTCTTTGCCGTCAATGCTAAGCATAGTTTTTAAGATGCTATATATGATATTTAATGCGTTTATATTATTATTTGAAACATTTCTATCTTTGCATAAAACAATTGTTGTTTTTTGTTTAGACGAGTACATATCACAAAATATTAAGAAAGCGAAAAATTGATATGTATCCGGCAATCCCTTATATATCTTTTTTATATGATTAGTTATACTTGTTACTTCAATTTCACCATTTGGTCTTATTCTAAATTCAAATCTTTGATCACCAGTTATTAAGTCAAAACCTCCATTATAAAATAAGTAACTAATTGAATCTTCAATAAAATTGTCCATATATCCTCCATTATTTTTTTATTTTGGTTACTGGGTGTATAATAGATTCTGGATATTTAAATGATATTCTATCTTCCATTTGTCTTTTAGCTTTAAGTATCTCAGATTGTTTAATACCTCTATCTAATACTAATTCGATATTTGGATTATCACATAAATATGATTGATCGACTGAATGTAAGAAACTTCTTCTTCCATATAATATATATTTTGGATTAAACTCAACTGGTTTAATAGCTTTTGGAAACTCTCTTGGACTTCTTGTTATAGCCCAAGTATTATCTAAGAAATAATATTTACCATTATATTTAATAAGATTAAAAGCATGTCCTTTATTAAATATGGTACGTGCATCTATATTAAATGTTGGATTATTTAATAAAACGGTTGTTGCATTAGCAATACCTGTGCATAAACCAAACTTTTTAAATAAAACTGTTTCAATTAATCCAACTTCATCTTCTATGCCTTCAACAGGATCATCTAACACGCTGATATATTTACCTTGTTTATCTACATTTTCAGCAATATATTCAGTATTTTTTTGTAAATAATTAGATACTAATATTATTATTTGTAAATCATTAAAACGACCTAGAGACTTTAAATATGCTATTATATCTTTTATTCTTTTTAAAGTATCTAATGAAATAGATTTATTACCATTATAATTTAAACCATTTCGATGATATGTAGTTAAGTTAACATACATTAAATCGTCAAAGTCAATTCCCCACATGATATAAGATAATGGAATAGTAAATTTAACCTTATCAATTTCTGCTTTAACTATATTGCTTCTTGGTTTAATATCATAATCATCTAAAATATTTACAACAATATCTAATGGCTCAGGTAAATGATCATTAATAAATTTAACACAACGATAATCCTCAACATTTACAGTATGAAATCCTTCACCCATCATTATTTTTACAATTCGAATGAATTCATCAAAATTATTAACTAGAGTTATATAATCAGTATAAAATGTACATACATTATAAGATATAGATAGATTTGATACTCCAATTAAATCTTTTAAGTGTTTAGAACTATAAAAGTCTAAATTTACACTATACCAATCTTTTTCAATCCGTTCCATAATAAAACCCCTTTTGCAGGGGTTATAATAACACAAAAATAATAAAAAATAAAGTTTTTTAAATAATTACTACTTTTTATCAGTTATTTTGATTCAATTATTAGTTTTATTGCAGTTTTATTTATTCCATCAATTGTAATATCAGAAAATGCTGGGGTTATTACTAAATTGCTCCCAGATGGAGCTACAAAACCTCTAGCAATTGCTACGGCTTTGATTGCTTGATTTAAACTTCCAGCTCCAATTGTTTGTATTTCTAGTTTCCCTTCTGTTCTAAAAATATTTGCAATAGCTCCTGCTACCTTACTTGGATTACTTTTTGATGATACTTTTAATATTTCCATTTTCGCCTCCAGTAAAGTATATTCTAACATTATTAATTTATTCTATCTTTCCCATCTAGCAGTTATTCCACATGGTAAAATAAGATTGTTTTTAGCTTTAATTCCAAGCTCTGTAGAAGTTATTTTTCCTTTTTTATTAATAGTCTTCTTTAAAATATTCTCTATAACAGTCATGGATAATCCTGTTGTATAAGTATTTATGATAAATAATAAAGCTTTATCGGATAATAACTTAGATGTGTCAAGTACTAAATTATATAAGTCTTTTTCTACTTGCCATACTTCGTTTTTAGCGCCTCTACCAAATGAAGGTGGATCCATTATTATTATGTCGTATTTATTTTCTCTTCTAATTTCTCTTTTGACAAATTTTCTTACATCATCAACTAAAAATCTAATATGTTCATTTTCCAGATTATTAGATTTAACATTTTCTTTAGCCCAGTCTATCATTCCTCTTGATGAATCCACATGGGTTACTTCAGCACCTTCCTTTAGGGCTGCTATACTAGCGGCACCTGTATAAGCAAATAAATTTAATACTTTAACTTTTCTTTTTTCCTTTTTGATAGTATTTCTAATTAAATCCCAGTTATAGGCTTGTTCAGGAAATAATCCAGTATGTTTAAATCCCATTAGTTTTAAATTAAAAGTTAAATCTTTATAGTGAATTTGCCAGGTATTTGGAATATTACTCTTTATAAGCCAAGATCCCCCGCCTGTATTACTTCTTGTATATTCAGCGTCTATTTTAATATTTACTGTATCTGGCCAAATTATTTCAGGATCTGGTCTTTTTAGATAAATATTTCCCCAACGTTCATATTTATATCCACTATCCATTCCAAGTATTTCATATTCATTAAAATCTTTTATTGTTTCCATAATGCTCCTTATTTAAAAAAGTGATTATTTAACATCACTTATTTTAATACTATTTTTTGTTACAAATATTCTAATGGCATCTTCAGCTAGATTTAATAAACCATTTATAACAAAGAAGAAACCAATCATTAATACCTGAACAGTTTCGCTAAAGTATAAATTAATACTTGTTAAAAGTCCTAATAATAAAAACAATGCAAAAGTAATAACATTAACAAAAAACATGCCATTTTCACGATCATGATAATAGTCTAACTTTATTAATTTAATTATAGACATTATACCAACCCAGGATACTAACGTTATACTTAAAACCATTGG
>CACXEC010000014.1 GCA_902766545.1 uncultured Erysipelotrichaceae bacterium
ATTATATCTTCATTGTATTCATTAGAAGATTTTTGAGTTACGTTAGAAAATAGTACTTTTTCTCTATCTGATATAATAACTTGTAGTTTATATATTTCTACTAATTGATTACATAGTTCGTTTATAAATTTATTATAGTTATTTAAGTATGAATATTTCGATATATTTATTTTATTTTCATCTAAGCTTATTAAAATGCTTTCGTTATCTTGGATTTTTAGTTTATTTCTAACCTCTTTTGGGATAACTATTCTTCCTAATTCGTCAATTTTTCTTATATAATTATTTGAATTCACATACATCACTAAAAATATTTTGGTTATTGTTTTAAATTTTATTCAGTATCACTTATAATTTCTTCAAGTAAATCTACTAAATAGTATAAATAATGTTTTTCTAAATTAATTGTAGGTAACTTTATAATTATTCGCTTGTTTAAATATTTAACGTTAAATTTTGGATTTATAGAATATAATTTTAAAAATAATTTTTCTCCATTAATTTTGGAAGATATATCCACTGGAAGGTATATTTCTACATAATTATTCGTTTGAATTACATTATTTATATTTAATTCCCTTGCTAATTTTTCAAACCATTCCTCATACATATATATTTCCATTTTCTGACTAATTTTACCGAATCGATCTTCAATTTCAGATTTTATTTTGGTTAATGAATTGTAGTCTTTGATTTGATTTATTAACTGATGTATTTCTATTACAAGGCTTTCATCAGATACATATGATTCATCTATGTGCGTATCAATATTTATTAATGATTTATCATTTAAATCATCTTCTTCATTTATCTTAATACCATGAAGTTCATTTAGTGTTTCTTCAATTAGTTTAGTATACATTTCTATTCCAACAGAGTCTATAAATCCTGCTTGTTCACTACCTAATAAATCTCCCGCTCCTCTGATAGCTAAATCACGCATTGCAATTTTATATCCTGAACCGAGCTCGGTAAATTCTTTTATAGCTGATAGTCTTTTTTCCGCTATTTCATTCAATATCTTATGATTATTATACATTAGATAGGCATATGCGATTCTATTACTTCGACCTACACGGCCTCTAAGCTGATATAACTGAGATAATCCATAGTTTTGGGCATCTATTATTATTAAAGTATTTACATTAGATATATCAATTCCTGTTTCAATAATTGTTGTACAAACTAAGATATCATACTTTTTGTCAATGAAATCTTCTATAACAGTGTCAAGTGTAGATTTATCCATTTGTCCGTGAGCAAAACAAACTCTAGCTTCTGGAATTAGTTTTTGTAAACGGTTTGCTTCGTCTTCAATTTTAGAGACATTATTATATAAGTAAAAAATTTGCCCATTCCTTGCCAATTCTTTGTAAATTGCTTCTTTAACTATTAAGTCGCTTTGTTCTATTACATAGGTTTGTACTGGATATCTATCTTGGGGTGCGGTATCTAATATTGATAAGTCCTTTAATCCTGTCATAGCCATTTTTAATGTTCTAGGTATGGGAGTGGCTGATAGTGTTAGAACATTTATGTTTTTAGTAAGTTCTTTAATTTTTTCCTTTTGTGATACTCCAAATCGTTGCTCTTCATCTACAACTAATAAGCCAAGTTTATGATATTTTATCTTTTCATTAAATAATTTATGAGTACCAAATATTAAGTCTATTTGACCTGACTCTAATTCTTTTATTATACGGTTAAAATCTTTACTGGTTGTAAATCTATTAACTATTGCTATGTTAATTGCGTAATCTTTAAATCTCTCTATAGCATTAGTGTATTGTTGTTTTGATAAAATAGTTGTAGGACACAAATATGCAACTTGGTATCCATTTAAAATAGTATTAAATATTGCCCTAAAAGCTACTTCTGTTTTTCCAAATCCAACATCTCCGCATAATAATCTATCCATTGGCTTATCTGCATGTAAATCTTGTAAAATTTCTCTGATACACTTAGTTTGGTCTTTAGTTTCTTCATATTCGAATTTATTAGCAAATATTAAATCTTCCGGGAATTCTTTAAATTTTGGACTTTTTATTTTGGATCTTTCAGCATATAATTTTAGTAATTGTTCTGAAATATCCTTAATTTTATTCTTAACAGATTTCTTCGTTTTCTCCCATGAAGGTGAATTTAATTTATTAATTTTTGGGGGAATCCCGTCTCCATCTGAATATTTAAATATAGTGTTAATTTTTTCAACTGGAATATAAATTTTGTCTTGACCTGCATAATTTATTAGTAAATAATCTTTGGCTATTCCATTTTTTGTCAGCGTAACAACACCATTATAAATACCTATACCATGTGACTGATGAACAACATAATCGCCCTTTTTTATATCGTTAAAATCTTTAATTTTTCTGCCAATTTTTACAGAGTTATTATAGGCATGTTTTACATTTTTATTTTCTATATCATTGTCACCAATTACTATATAATCATTGATAATAAAACCATGGTTTATTCTATTATTAATTAAATAAATATTGCCTTTTTCATATTCTCTTTTAGTTGAAATATTAAATAATTCATTAACATAATTAATTGTTTTTTCGTTTTTTAGTGAGAAAATTATAACTTTATTATTTCTATTTTTATCTATATATTTTTTTAGTAATTTAAAATCAGTGTTAAAGCTTTCTAGAGTTTGACTTTTAATATCCTTATATCCTTTACTATTGAATGATGATAAGGTGATTTCCTTTTTTATGTTAATATCTTCATAGTTATACATGTACTTAAAATCTTTTGAAATGTTTTTTTCTTGTTTATAGTTAAATATTTGTTCCTGCAAAGTTCTATAAGATGAGTCAATTAAATCTCCGTCTATTCTAATTACGGTTGGATCTTCAAGTAAACTATAAATACTTGTATTATTGTCTATTGTATTTATCTCATCATATGGAAGTATATCTACTTTTTTTTCTTCTTTAATTGATAACTGAGTTTCTGCATCAAATAATTTAATTTTTTCAATTGTATTTCCAAATAATTCAATTCTTATTGGATATTCAAAATTGTAAGGAAAAACATCTATTACGAATCCTCTTACAGAATATTCTCCAGAAGATGTAACAATTGAGGTTTTATTGTAACCAAATTTTTCTAATAATTCTTCAAAAGTTTGGCGATTAATATTACTGTTTTTTTCTAACTTGATTACTAATTTCTCAATAGTACTTGAAGATGGAACAAATTTTAAAAATCCAGTTAAATTTGTAATAACGATTTTACTTTTTTGATTATGAATAGCATTTAAAGTTTCTAATCTTTTTATTTTTAAGTCTGGTGATATAGCAACTGCTACAGATGTTAAAAATTCATCCATTGGAAAAAGAAGAACATCATCTCTATATGTTCTTAAATAGTCATAATATCTAGTAGCTTGATAGAGATTGCTTGTTAAAACCAGCATATTTTTATTATTACTATTTTTAAGGTAATTAATATATAATACTTTTAGTTCATCTGTAAGGCCACTAATATTATCTGAATCGATGTTTTTAAAAATATCATTTAAAAATTTCATAGTTAATTATATTTATTCATTAATCTTTCTACATTTTCATTTTTTATAAAATCATCTATTATATTATATATTGTACTTAATTTTTCATTAATTAGAGCAATTTCTTGTGACGAAAACTTTGATAATACATAATCAATTACGTCATATTCTGGTTTTGATATTCCTATTTTAAGTCTTAAAAAATCTTTACTATTAAGGTTATCTATTATATTTTTTATTCCATTATGACCACCAGATGAGCTATCTTTTTTTAGACGAATTGAACCTATTTCTAAATCCATGTCATCATGAATTATTAATATATCATTTAAACTTATTTTATAAAAATTTTTGTAATAGGAGACAGCAACACCAGATAGGTTCATAAATGTGGTTGGTTTAATGAATATAACATCTTCATTAAAAATCTTTGTTTTGTAAATAAAGGCGTTTTTATCATCTTTCCAATTAACTTCTTTTAAATAACTATCAAGAATAAAAAAACCTATATTATGACGAGTATTTTCATATTTTTTTCCAGGATTTCCTAATCCAACAATTAGCTTCATACGATATCACCTCTATAATTATTTGTTATTATTGGTTTTGCAATTATACAATTATTTTTACCATTTTTCATAGCCTCAATTAAAATTACTGAACAATTTGAATTAATGTCGTTATAAGCAAATTCCATTCTTTTAATTCCAAAATTATATTTTTGAAGTAAATTTATAACTTCAATTATCCTTTCAGAGCGATGTACAAGGTATAATGTTCCTTTATTCTTTAATAGTTTTGAAGATATTTTTATAATTTCCTCAATTGTTATTTTAATTTCGTGCCTAGCAATGGATTTTACCATATTTTCATTTATAATTGAAGTATTCAGATATTTAAAATATGGAGGGTTACATGTAATTATATCAAAATTATTTCCCGGGAAATAATTTGGCCAGTTTTTTACATTATCATTTATTAATTTAATATTTTTAATTTTATTAATTTCTACTGATTCTTTGGCTAAATTAAATATTTCTTCTTGAATCTCTATTGCATTAATATTTTTTATTTTATTCGATAATATGATCGGTATTGGTGCATTACCAGTACATAGATCTAACATATTTTTGTCAGTTGGTTTAACTTTTACAAAGTCTGCTAAAAGAATTGAATCAATTGAAAATTTAAAATAGTTCTTATTTTGAACTATTTTATATCCGTAATTATATAAATCATTAATTTCATTGTTCATCTGCAAATATAGTAATTTCCTCACCTTGATCGTTTATAATTGTATATTTCATGTTTAATAAGTCGATTGATTCAATTTTAGCTTCTTTTCCCTTATATTTTATAGTACTTCCTATTGTAGGTACTTTCTTACGACATTCTATATAATTATCATCTTCATAAGATAAACAGCATAATAACCTACCACAAGAACCATTGATTTTATTTGGATTTAATGCTATATTCTGATTTTTAGCCATATTAATGGTAATAGTATCTAAGCGTTGTAAAAAAGAACTACAACATAATTTTCTACCACATGGGCCAATTCCTCCTAATTCTTTGGCTTTATCTCTAACTCCAATCTGATGTAGATCTATTCTAATTTTATATTTAGATGCTAACTTCTTTACTAACTCTCTAAAATCAATTCTCTCATCTGCGATAAAATTAATTATTAACTGCTTTTCATCAAATGTAAAACTTGCATCAACAAATTGCATATCTAATTTAAGTTCTTGAGCACACTTTTTAGCATATTTTATTGCTTCTTTACTTTCCTTTAATGATTTGAGATATTTATTATAATCTTCTTTGCTAGCAAGACGTATCACTTTTTTTAATTCATAATTTATATTTTCATCTTTTACATATGCTATTTTTCCAAGTTGTTCTCCTTTTTCGGTATCAACTATAACGTAGTCTTTATCTTTAACATCAATATTGTTTTTATCAAAATAATAAATTTTACCATTATCTTTAAACAAAACTCCACAAACTAACATGTTATTTCCTCAATTCTATAAATAATTTATCTAAAACTAGTTCTGGATTTACATTAGATTTTAATAAATCAATACTATTATCTACTATTTTATAAATATTTGCAAGTTCAATAAACATATCGTCGCTTTGGGTTATTAATAATAACTGCTTTTTATATTTGTTTAAGAGTTCAATTAGTTCATTTTTTTCAATTGATAATAAGTCATTTTTAATATTTAATAATTCTATAAAATTAACATTTTTAATATTTGTAATTTTATTTATTAAGTCTAAATGTAAATTTGTTGGTTCTTCTTCATCATAGTATAATTTAAAATGTTTACATCTGCTTTTAATTGTCGGAATAATACTATTTATATTATTTGTTAAAAGAAACCCAATAACATTTTCAGATGGTTCCTCTAATATTTTTAATAATTTATTAAAAGATGATAAATTCATTAATTCAGCATTGTTTATAAAATAAACTTTATACAAGTGATTTATTGATTTTGTCATTATAAATTTTTGAATATCTAATATTTTATTTTTGTCTATCAGATTATTGTCAGCATATACTATTTTTAGTGATAAACTATTATCTGCATTTGGATTATCAATAATATTATTTTTATATAATAATCTAGAAATATCGAATTGGAGTTGTTTCATATTATTTGTTTCAATTAAAAAAGCATGAGAAATATTTTTCTCACTAATCTCATTTTCTAAATAATTAAGAAAATTATTTTCCATATTTATCTCTCATTTAAAGTAAAAAGAAAAATGAAAGTGCTAGCATTATCAAGCCAGGAAAGCCTAATATTGAAACAAATGCTATTGTATAATAATTAATTGGAACAAATATATTGAAACCTTTTAACAACAAGTCAAGACTATAAATGGTTATTAATGCAAATATTAGTCTTTTTATTATTTTTATTATCATTATTATCACATTTAATTATATGATTTTACTCTATTTATATGCTAGAAACTAAATATTCTTTCTATCTTCAAATGCCCTTTCTAGTGTTAATGAATCTAAATAATCTAATTCTGCTCCAACTGGTAGACCATAAGATAATCTAGAAACATTTGTTTTTGATTTCTCAAGTATTTTATTTATATATTGTGTAGTTGTTTCTCCCTCTATTGTTGGCTTTAAAGCAACTATAACTTCTATGTTATCATCATCTTGGCATCGTTTTATTAATGTATCAATGTTTATATCATAAGGTGTAATGCCATTTATTGGAGATATTAAGCCATTCAATACATGATAAACTCCATTAAATTTGCCCATTTTTTCAAAAGCGTAAATGCTTTTTATATCCTCAACTACACAAATTAATTCTTTATTTCGACCATCATTACTACATATTTCACATATATCATTCGTTGTCAAGTTACCACAAATAACACATGGATGTAGTTCTTTTTTTGCCTTTTGCATTGCTTTAGCAAAAAGATTAATTTCTTCTTCTGAAGAATCTAAAATTGAAAGTGCTAGTCTTTCAGCTGATTTTTCACCTATACCAGGTAATTTTTTAAAATATTCAATTAATTCTTCTAATAACTTTGGGTATATCATATTTAAATTAAACCATTAAGGCCCCTTGCATATGTTCCGAGCTTACTGTTCATGTCTTTTTCAACTTTATTAAATGCATCTGACAATGCTATTTTTATCATATCTTCAAGCGCTTCAATATCTTCTTCATCGTGAATGATACTCTTATCAATTTTAATATTTAATATTTCTTTTTTGCCATTAATTAATATTTTAACACTTCCAGACATACCCTCGTATTCTGTTTTATATATTTCCTCTTGTTTTTTTTGAATTTCTTTTTGCATTTTTTGTGCTTGAGCCATTAAATTTTGCATATTCATTTTTATCTTTCCTTTCTTAATTTATTTCAACAAAATCTTTATCAAATATATCTAATGCTTGATTAACAACATCAGAATTATTATACTTTTCAATTGATTTTTCTTCAATGTATTTGTAGATTTTATTCTTGCTTTCTATATATTTTTTCTTTTCAACTTGCCATTCTTTTTCAGATAAGCAGATAAAATTCAAATGTATTTTTTCAATTTTATAAAATTCTTCTTCTAAAATTTCAAGTGATTCATTAAATAATATTGTAGTTGAAGCAGACTTGTGCGAAAAAAGAATATTTGTTTTAGAAACAACCTCAATATTAATATCTTCAATAAGTGATAGTATGAC
>CACXEC010000015.1 GCA_902766545.1 uncultured Erysipelotrichaceae bacterium
GTAGAATTCTATTACACTAAAAATAATGGTACTATTACAGATACATTAGATAAAGTAATTACTAACGCAGAAGAAGCAGTAAAGTCTTTAGATAATAAATTTAAATATACTATCACATATAGTGCTACTATATCTGATTTTGTAGGAAATGCTACTTTAACAATTACAGATACACCAAGTGCTCCTATTATTGAAAACGAATCAGAATTAGATGGTGGAACTTATAATGAAGAATCTAATACTATTACATGGACTATTCCATATACTATTACTGAAGAGACAACAATTACAGTTACTAAAAATATTGAATTAATATATATTGCTGATGAAGTAACAGGATCAATAACTAATAAAGTTAATACTCACTTAGAATTAGAAAATGGTTCAAATAGTGATAAAGAAAAAGAGACTGAAGAAATAGATCCAAATAAATCAAATATTACAGAATTATATGTATATATTGGCGAAAATTCTGAAACTGAAATTTCTTCAAAAATAGGACCAACTAGTGATTATGTAGGTAAGTCATACACAATAACTATCAAAGATATTTATGGTTACACATATAAAGAATCTGAAAACGAAACAAATAAATATTTAAAAGCTAATACAATTATCAAACATATTTACAATAAAAATACAGGTAATATTACTGATGAAGAAACTTCAAAAACAACCGAAAGTGAAGTATCATCAATTAATAGTGAATTTACATATACAATAAGTTATAATGCAACATTAAATGACTATGTTGGAACAGCTACTACAACTTTAATAGATTATCTTCCATATGCAATAGATATAGAAAAATCAAATATTGCTGATGGCATTTATAATGAAGAAGATAAGACTATTACTTGGAAAGTAGAAACAAATATTGATGAAAATCATAAAGATATTACAATAAATAAAGAAATAAGATTATTCTACTTAAATATTACTGACAAATTAGTTAAAAATGATTTAAAAGTTGAAACTAATTATGATGGTAGTACAAGTAAAACAAATGATGACGCGACATCCGAAATTAAAACCGGTAAAGTAATCGTTCATTTTATTGATATAGATGGAAATACCTTAGCTGAAGATGAAACTTTAGAAGGATTAGTTGGTATGCCATACACCACTTATGAAAAAGAAATCGGAACATATTATGTAGAAGAAATTAAAGGATTAACAGAAGGTAAATATACAGTAGAAGATCAAGAAGTAACTTATGTATATGACTTATCTGGAACTGGTGGAGATGATATTATTCCTCCGCAAACTGGATATGAAATTGGATATATAAATAATATAGTTACAATTATCTTAATAGGATTACTTCTAATTAAGATAAAAAAATATAACTAAGAAGACGAAAATTTCGTCTTTTTTTTTTAATAAAATTGATTTATAATTAATAAAGAATAGGAGAAAATAAAATGAAAAATAAGGGCTTTATAGCATCAACGTTATTATATACATTTTTTATCATTTTCTGTGCTGTATTAATAACATTTATTGGTATAAATGTGCATAATAATAATCTCCTAAAACACGTTGAAAAAGAAACCCAAGCTGACTTACAGAAAAAAACTCTTGGCGATATTAAATATGGATCATATGTAAAATTTAATCCAAGAAATTCTAATCTAAAAACAGATAATATAAAATGGATTTACTTTAATAAACCAGGTAGTGATCGAATTGAACTAGTATCAGATTCAATAGTTATTAAAAAAGGAACATCACTAAATATTGATACTGCTTTAAGTCTGGTTGATGATGATTGTTTTATTAGTAACCCACGAGTATTAAATTACAATGATTTTTATGTAAGTATATATAATAACGTCCAATCTAGTATTAACAAATATAATATCGCCAAAAGTATTGAGTCATATATTATTTATTTTCTCCAAAATGGGAAGTATTATAAATATAATTTTAATCAAAACTATTCAATAAGTGATATAGAAGATATTTATGATCCAACAAAAAATCTTACTGAAATATCAAATATTAACACTTCTGAACTTAATATAAGAATTGTTATTACATTAGGAACAAAAATGGAAGTAACTGGTGGAAGGGGAACATATTATAATCCCTATACTATTTCAAATAATTTATGTGAAAGCTCTACGCTATTAGCTAAACTATATGAAGATAATAATATCACTAATAATATATCTTCAAGTTCACCAAATGCCTCTCCTGGAACAACAATATCTGGTTCAAACGAGAAAATATTAGCAAATGCTGCGGATGATTATGGAACTTTGTCAACTTATCCAAGCCTCTATTTTAGGGGAGCAGTAGAAAACAATTATGTAGTATTTGCTAATATGTGCTGGCGAATAGTTAGAATAACTGGTGGAAATAAAAATAATGTTAATAATAATGCCATTAAGTTAGTATTATATAACTATAATCCTAATAATGTAACAAATCCATGTGCGACAAGCCAAGATGGTACAGATCGGGCATTCATAAGAACACTTGGCACGGCATATAAAACTATGTTTAATAATACTGCAAATAAGAATACATACGTTGGTTATATGTACTCAAATAACTTGACATCAGACAACTATGACGTAGTTTATAGAAACGATAAGGATAGCAATGCATTAAGTCTTTTAAAAAATTGGTATGAAGAAAAACTTATTAATTATAATGATAAAATTGCCGATGTTATTTGGTGTAATGATAAAAGGGAAGTATCCAATAAAGATTACGATCCATGGAGTGTAAAGAGTAGTTTAACAAATTCTGGAGCATATTTTACATATTTTATGCCAACTTATAGACTTGTTCCAACATCTAGTGCTGCTCCATCCTTAATATGTTCAGCTAGCTCAGGAGATACAAGTACTAATAAATTATCAAGGTATACATCAGATGATTCCGTAAATGGTAATGCTAAATTAAACGGTTATAAAATAGGCCTTTTAACCGCCGATGAAATAGCATTTGCCGGAGGAGCATATAATATCCAAAATACAAGTTACTATTTATATAAAAATGCTTCCGCAATTAGATGGTTTACATTATCACCATTAAATTTTGCCGCAGGAAGTGCTAGTCCATGGGTTGTTACAGTTAATGGTTCATTAAACGCAGCTGACGTTAATAATGAAGGAGCATTAAGACCATCTATTGCTTTAAAAAACAACGTTAAAATTCAATCTGGTAATGGAACATCAGCTGACCCATATGTCATAAAGAGGTGATAAAATGATAAAAACATTCAAAACAAAAAAAGGTTTTGTCCTAATGGAAACTATAATAGTAATGAGTATTTTATCCCTTGGATTAATATCGCTTTATACCTACTTTGTAACAATCCAAAGTAATACCCAAACAGTAACCGAAGATGTTAATAGCAATTTGTATATCGCATATCAGATATATAAATATAAAAAAAGAATACCTGATAGTAATTATATTGAGATAAGCCACAATAAAGCCGACAGTGAATCAATAATACAATATACCTGCAATAATTGTAAAAGCAACGAACAAATCGTTGATAACGGCGAAGAAGCAAGACTTTATAATACATTAAACATTGAAAAAATATATTATACTAATAATATCAGTAATTTATTTAATAATTTATACTTAGATGGTTCCACACTTAATTATTTAAAAACAATAAAAAATGATGAAAATATCAAAAATAATACATTAACGATAATAGTTAAAGTTAGAAATTCTGATAATACGACAAGCTTTGCATACTATCAAGAATAAATAAGGAGAATATATGGATTTAAAACGATTTATTGAACTTTTAACACATTTGTATAATGGTAATAAACTAGGCGCAGAAAATCAAAATAAGTTAGATACATTTGCTTCTAAACTATTAGATCAAATGGAACAAGAACAGCTTGATTTTGATTCACAAAATGCCCTTGACACATATATAGAATTCTTCGAAGGAATGAAAATTATTTCTTTAAAAACAATTCGAAATATTCGAAAATATAATCAAATAATAGAAAATAGAAGACAAGCCAAACAAAAAGATAATAATGCCAGAGTAATTAAACCAATAAAGAAAATAGACAACGCCGGAGTAATAAAAACTATAACTGTTATTGAAATTGTATGTGTTCTTGGTATTTTTATTGCCATAATAATACTTGCATTAATGATAAAATAAGATATAATATAACTAGAAAGAGGATATTATGGATATATTAAACGAAACAGAAAGTAAAATGAAAAAAACAATTGAAGTGATGGAAAATAGATTTTTAAACGTAAGAGCTGGTAGAGCTAATCCATCAATGCTAAATGGTATCACAGTACCATATTATGGTGTTCCAACAGCACTTCAAAGTGTAGCAAATATTACTGTGCCAGAAGCTAGACAACTATTTATTAAACCATTTGATCGAAATATTGTAAAGGACATTGAAAGAGCAATTAATGAAGCAAATATTGGTATTACTCCAACTAATAATGGAGAAATGGTTATATTAACAATTCCAGAACTTACTGAAGATAAAAGAAAAGAGTATGTTAAACAAGTTAGGAATCTTGCAGAAGAAGCTAAGGTAGGTCTTAGAAACGCCAGAGAAGAAGCTAGAAACACAGTAAAAAAAGAAGAATATCCAGAGGATATGGAAAATAAATTATACGAAGATATTCAGGAACTAATAAACAAATATAATAAAATAATAGATGAAAAAACTAAAATTAAAGAACAAGAACTTATGACCGTATAAAAAGAACTATTTAAGTAGTTCTTTTATTTTTTCAGTATTTTTAAAGTTTAATTTAGCAATATCATGTAAGACTTTCATACCATATTTTTTAACCAACATAACGCCTTGTTTATCTACATCAATACCGGCACCTTTTTTAATGAAAATATCATATTTATCTTCAATTTTTTTCATTTCTTGTAAGAATATATATCTACATATAATTGATGAAGCAGCTACTGATAAGCACTTATCTTCAGCTTTAGTTGTAAATGTTATTTTAGTAAATTTTTTTGGTTCATTATAAATATATCCAAAGTAATTCCTAGGTAGGCAAAACTGGTCAACAACGACATATTTATAATCTGTTTCTTTATCTGTCATTTGGCATAATACTTTATTATGTAGTATTGCTTTGATTTTATTCATATTAGTTGGGTTGTCATTATATGATTTATTATCTAAAATATATGTTGAATGAGGAATTTTCTTTATAATAGATGGTGCAATTTCTAAAATTTTTTGGTCAGTAATTTTTTTAGAATCTCTAACACCTAAGCCATTTAAATAAGCAATATTTTCTTTAGAAACATATGAAGCAGTTACAATTATTGGGCCAAAATAGTCTCCCGTACCAACTTCATCTGAACCAATTGTAGAAACATTAATAAATCTTAGATCTTTTTCTTCTTCTTTTTTGTCTTTCTTTTTTGCTTCCTCTAAGGCTAATTCAGCATCAATATCTCTTCCATTTAATGATTTTTCTAAATCCTTCCACATATTTGCATCAATGTCAGCAGACAAACCTTGAAACATGACTTTACCAGATTCATATAAGGTAATATTTGTATCTGCCTCATCTGCCTGAAAAATTGCATATGGAGGCGTTTTTTCACGTCTTTTATCAAAATAATAATCAATCATCTTTTGCTTGATGTTATCACTAACTTTAAAAACAATAGTCATTTTCTTCACCAATATAATCATATCATAAATTATTAAATAAATCTTTATTTTTATAAGCAAATATACTATAATTAATAATATAAGAATAAGATTAATATAATGTATTAGGGAAGTGTAATAATGAATTTATTAGATTACATAGTAATTATAATATTACTAATATGTGCTTTAATGGGATTTAAAAAAGGCTTAATTAATAGTGTTGTAGCATTTGCAGGAACACTATTAGTTATAATTCTAGCATTTTATTTAAAAAATCCAATTTCAACACTTTTATATGAGCATCTACCATTTTTTGCTTCTAAAAATATTGGTGTAATAAATATCCTAGTGTATGAAGGAATAAGTTATTTAATAACTTTAAGTATACTTGCTGCAATACTTGGAATAATAATTAAAATAAGTGGCTTATTTAATAAATTAGTAAATGCCACTGTAATTTTAACCTTACCAAGTAAACTATTAGGTGCCTTGGTAGGTTTTATTGAAGGATATATTTTAGCATTTTTGATTATTTTCATTATAAGTTTAATAATCCCATCATCATCTTTATACAAAAACAGTAAATACTCAGATATGATAATAACAAAAACACCAGGTATTTCACTAATATTTAAAAATACATATAATGCCGTAAATGAGGTTTATGACATATGTAAAGAATATGAAGACAATAAAGATAAAACAATGGCTAATTTAGACGGCTTGAATATTCTTTTAAAGTATGAAATAATAATGCCATCTTCAGCTCAAAAATTAATAGATTCAGGTAAAATATCAACTCCTGGAGCTGAAGAAATAGTTGATAAGTATAAGGAGAAAAATTTATGATTGAATACTTAAGTGGTCAAAGCTTAGAAGAAGTTTTAACAGATGAACTAATAATAGTAGACTTTTTTGCAACTTGGTGTGGCCCATGTCAAATAATCGGAGAAGAATTAGCCGAATTAAAAGACATAAAAATAATAAAAATTGATGTAGATAGCCATCCAGAGATTGCTAAGCAGCATGGCGTTATGAGCATTCCCACAATAGAAATCTATAAAAATAAAGAACTAAAAACAAAATTTATTGGACTTAAATCATTAGATGAAATACAAGAAATAATTTCTAAAATATAAGAAATACTAGTTATTTCTTTTTCTTTGTTTTATAATTAACTAAGGTGAATATAAATGCCAAAAGTTAAAATAGAAGAAACAGAAAATATAAGGCTAAGTAAAACAATCAAGGAGATATTAAATCCAGATTATGTATATATACCTTTTAATTCAAATGCAAATTTACATATTAAATCAAATGAGTATGTAAAAAAAGGAAGCATACTTTTTGATGATAATAAAATACCTACATATAGTCCAATATCAGGAAAAGTTATAGGATCATGTAAAGTATTATCAGATAATAAACTAAAAGATGCAATTGCAATAGAAAATGATTTTGAAGAAAAAAACTTAAAGCGAAAAACATATAAGAATAAATCATATACTAAAGAAGAACTAATAAATAAATTAAGCGAATTAAATTTAAACTATAATTTAAAAGGAAATACTTTAATTATTAACGGTATAGACTATGAACCATATGAATATAGTCTTTCCCATATAACAAAGAATTATACCGAAAGCATTTTAGATACTATTGATGAATTAATTAGTATTTTAAATATTAAAAAATGCTATTTAGCCATTAAAAATGATGATACAGATAATGTTCAAACTTTAATAAATCAAATTGGTACATATCCAAGTATAAATTTAAGGCTAATAGATAATTATTACCCTAATGCTAATAAACAAATAATAATTAAAAACTTTAAATTAGATGAAAAAAATACTATTTATTTAAATGTAGAAGATATATACAATATCTATAATGCTATAAAAAAAGATGAACCAATATATGATAAATTTATCACTATTACAGGTAATTTATTAAATAAAGGAAGAGTATTAAAAGTAAAATTGGGTACAAGAATCCTTGATATCATAGATAATAATTCAGTTTTAAATAGTAATTATCATATTATTATAAATGGATTATTATCTGGATATGAAATCAAAAATAAGAATGCTATTATTACTTCAAATATTAGAAGTATATTTATCTGTAAAGATAATAAAATTGAGCAAAATAGTTGTATTAATTGTGGCCTTTGTCATATAAACTGCCCAGTAAATGCAGATCCAAGAACAGGTTATAATCTTAATAAATGCATAAAATGCGGGTTATGTAATTATCTTTGCCCAAGCAAAATTCAGTTAATAGGAGATAAAAATGAATAAAACATATTTAAAAGCAAAAGATAATATAAAAAGCATAAATCTAAATATTTTTATTGCTTTATTGCCATTACTATTTACTGGATTTTATAAAAATGGACTTAAACTGTATATAAATAATTTAGTTTCAGTGTATGGATTATTTAAGCCATTATTATTTGATATAATAGGTTTATTATGCGGTATTATAGTAAATATTATTTATAATAGAATTAAAAAATCTAATAATAAAGTATTTAATGATTTTTATCCTTTATACGGACTATTAATAGCTTCAGTTATATCCATTAATACAAATATAGCCTTATTTACAACATCTACATTTATATTATTATTAATTAGTAAACTATTAAATAATAATAAAATAAATATTATAGCTTTTACTTCACTTATAATTATATTTATAAGTAATCTACTTGGTCAATTTACATATTTAAATCTTTATGAGCAAAAAAATACCTTAACTCTAAACTCATTAGATTATTTAATTGGTAGGGGTAGTGGAGGAATAAATACCACATATATATTAGTACTAATTATTAGTCTAATAGTATTGTCTGTTAATAGATATTATAAAAAAGAAATACCGTTATATTCTTCTATTACATTCATTAGCTGTTTAACATTTTATTTAATATTTACTAATAAAATAGGCACTATTTTAGATAATATATTTACAAATGGAATATTATTTAGTTATATATTTATAGCACCAGAATTCTTAACAAGTTCATATACCAAAAAAGGTAAAATTATTTATAGTATTATAATTGGTGTGGTGACATTTATCTTGTACTTATTTTATCCTCCATTATCAGCTTTAGGTGGAATTATAATAGCAAGTTTATGTCATCGGATAATTGATAAATTATGCCAAAGATAATTAAGATAGTAATATCTTTTTTATTTTATAAAAATTTAAGCAAGTAACTACTATAATATTAATAATTTCAGAAATAATTAAAGAGTAAATACCAATCTTTAGATAAGATAAAATAAATATAACTGCTAGTTTAATAAAAATACCTATAATAGTAGTTCTCATAATATATTTAACTTCATTATATGCTTGTAAAACACTGGAAAGAGGAGCTTCAAAATAATAAATTATAAAAAAGAAAGCTAAAAATCTAATATAATTTATTCCTTCAGTAGTTTTAAATAATATTTTTAATATAAATGGTGATAAAAAATAAATTATAATATTTGAAACAATACCTAAAAGAAGTGAGAAAATAATTACTTTCCTAAATAATCGTTTTACTTTACTCTTATTTTGAATATTTTTTGATATTTCCGGAAGCAAAGAAGTTGCTAAAGCACCTAATAGAAATGTTGGAACTATAAGCACACCTATAACATAAGTATTATATATTGCATATTCATGTATGATAAACTCACTAGTATAACCATTTTTGATCATTGCATAAGTTAAAATAATAGGTTCTAAAAAGTATCCAATATTACCTATAATTCTAGAACCAACGGATGGTAATGAAATAGCCAGCACATCTTTAATAGTCCCAAAGTCAGGCTTTATATCTTCTTTATTTATCTTAAAAC
>CACXEC010000016.1 GCA_902766545.1 uncultured Erysipelotrichaceae bacterium
AAAAAATTTTAAAAAATGAATATTCACAATTAGTTATTAATAAACTATTAGATTTAAGCTTAATAAAAATAGAAAGAATAAATAAATATCGTATTAATAAAGATAGGATTTCTTTTAAATCTTTAAAATTGACTAAACAGCAGGAAAAAGTATTTAATGAAGTATCTAATTCGTTTAATCAAAATAATACGTTTTTACTTTATGGCGTAACTGGTTCTGGTAAAACGGAAATATATATGAATTTAATCGAAAAAGTAATAAGTACTGGCAAAGAAGCTATAATGTTAGTTCCTGAAATTAGTTTAACTACTCAAATAGTAAATAGGTTTTATCAAAGATTTGGATCAAATGTAGCTATATTTCATAGTGGTTTATCAGAAGGAGAAAAATATGATGAATATCATAAGATCTTAAATGGTAATGTTAAAATAGTAGTGGGAACTAGAAGTGCCGTTTTTGTGCCATTTAATAATATTGGTATTATCATTTTAGATGAAGAACAAAGTAGTAATTATAAGCAAGATGCGAGTCCTAGATATCATGCTAAAGATATCGCTATATGGCGAAGTAAATATCACAAATGTCCAGTAATACTTGGAAGTGCCACTCCTAGTTTAGAAAGCATGGCTAGAAGCTTAAAAGGAGTTTATAAATTATTAACACTAGATAATCGTATAGGTAGTGCTAAAATGCCTAAAATTGAAATAGTTGATATGAAAGAAGAATATCATAAAAATAATTTAATAATAAGTGATTTATTAGATTCTAAAATAAAAGAACGCTTAAGAAATAATGAACAAGTAATGATTCTTTTAAATAGAAGAGGATATAATACTATTATCACTTGTAAAAACTGTGGATATACCTTTAAGTGTCCACATTGTGATATTACTTTAACATATCATAAAAGTACTAACAATTTAAGATGTCACTACTGTGGATATACTTTAATAAATACTGAAATATGTCCATCGTGTAAAGAAAAAGCTTTAACTAATTATGGACTTGGTACCGAAAAGTTAGAACAAGAATTAAATAATCGATATCAAACAAATATCATTAGAATGGATTTAGATACAACTACTAAAAAAGGAAGCATAGATTCCATAATTCAAAAAATTGAAAACAATGAAGCAAAAATAATTGTTGGTACTCAAATGATAAGTAAAGGATTTGATTTCCCTAATGTTACTTTAGTTGGTGTTATAAATGCTGATGAATCATTAAATATTCCGGATTTTAGAAGTGGAGAAAGAACCTTTGAATTATTATCACAAACATCCGGTCGCGCTGGAAGAAGCAATAAAGAAGGAGAAGTAATTCTTCAATCATTTGATCCAACAAATAAAACTTTAGAATATGTTGAAAATAACGATTATAAATCTTTATTTAATTATGAAATGAATATCCGAAAGATATTAAAATATCCTCCATATTATTATTTAACTATAATTAAAATTGCATCTAAAGATTATGACCTTGCTTCAAGTGAATCTAAAAAAGTTTTTACTTTTCTAAATAAGAGTTTAAGAAATGTAATAATTTTAGGCCCAACAACTGCAGCATTATTTAAATTTAATAATATCTATCGTTTTCAAATAATTTTAAAATATAAAGATTATTTGAAAATAAAAGATGCTCTAATTAACTTAGATAGCATCTATAAATCTAATAGTAAAGTAAATATTGAAATTGACAATAATCCATCAAGAATTTAATATGACATACCATTAGTAAGAGTTGGAATATTAATATATATTTGATTACTAATAGCAGTAGCAGAACTAATTAGATGGTTTTTAAAATCAGATGATATATACGATGTACTAAATTTTTGAACACCTTGCATAGAAGGGTAACTAAATTCAATTGTAATTATATCATCTTTTTGATATGCCATTATATATAATAGTACTTTGCCACCAAACTCTTTAGCATTACTTCTTTCTGGTGAGGAAGCTTCTAATTTTTTCATATTATCGACTCCAAGATAGTAAAATTCTAAAGCTGTTTCTAAGTCTTTACTTCCTTCTTTTAAAGAGTTTGCTAAAACCATACAAATATATCTGACATATTCTTCTCTAGTTTGTGGATGATGACAATCATTTAGTTTATCATCATTTAAAGTTACGGTATTTCTTACACTACGTATCGCAGTTAAATTATTCCAATATGTACTCATATTAAAATTATTTTCAAATCTTTGATTTTCACCAATAGAATTAGCTAAAATACCAATAATACATTCTTTAGGTATGCCGTACATCTGTGAATATTTAGAAATATATTCCATAAGTTCTTGATCATTAGTTATTAGTGATAGATTATGAGTATCAATTTCTAGACCGTCAAC
>CACXEC010000017.1 GCA_902766545.1 uncultured Erysipelotrichaceae bacterium
GATTAAAAAATCTTTCTTATTCAAGTTATCGCCTCCCTTCATTAGAAGATTGGCTCCACCCAACTTATTAAATGTTCCAAGGTATATTATAACAAACTAATGTTCTATAATCAATAATATAATTTAAAAATATGTAAAAAATTACTAAGGTATTGATGAACACGTATGAGACTCGTTATGTAGGCTACAGGTAGGCTACAAACACCCCACAAATCCGCATAAATAAAAGGGCGCTAATTTAGCAGTGATAATAATTAGTTATTCCAATATTTCAAAAATACTGTATTTACGATTTTTTGATGTTTAATTATTAAATGTAATTTTTAAAAACTGCAAGTTTTAAATATTTTTATTTAATATCTAAATTGAATTGATATAACGGCCTGGAAAACAAATTAGTGTTTAATATGCTATAATATATAATGAGGTGTTAAAATGAATGTTGTTGGGACAATGATTTTTAAAGATAAAAAATTGTTAATAGATAAGCCGAGGAAAAGACCAACATATCAAATGATAGGTGGAAAGGTTGAACAGGGTGAGACCCCATTAGAAGCTGCTATAAGAGAGTGCCATGAAGAATTGGGAAAAGAAGCTATTTTTGACGTTGACTTATTTGAACTAATTATGGAATTTGATGAGATTGCAACAAGTGATGGTCTAACACCTATTCATTTTTATGTTTTTAAATATAATGGTATTTTAGAAGGAATACTTGAAACATCAGAAGAAATAGAAAATTTTATGTGGTATTCAACTCAAGAAGGTTTTGAAATATTATCAAATACACTAAAAAATGAAGTGGTTCCATATTGTTTAAAAAATGAATTAATTAAATAAATTGTAAAATGGGCATATAATGGATAGTTTTAATAATAATAGAAAAATAGAAAGTAATAGTACAATTAAAAATAAGATAATTACTACTTTAATAGTTTTTTTAATTGGGATATTATTAGGTGTTTTTTCCAAGTGGTTAGACAACCTATCAATTGATAGTTCCATTTGGTGGCATAGAATAATCGAACGATTAGATTTAGGCAACTTTTTTTCTAATATGAGTATTTGGTTATTTATTGGAATAATAATTTCTGTATTTAGTAAATCCCCTTTAAGGGCAAGCGTCAATGTTTTTACATTTTTTGTATCAATGACAATTAGCTATCATTTATATACAGTTTTATATAGTGGATTTAATCCTAGAAATTATATGATGATTTGGTATGGGATAACAGCATTATCACCGTTATTTGCTTATATATGTTGGTATG
This sequence comes from uncultured Erysipelotrichaceae bacterium, assembly GCA_902766545.1. Lineage (GTDB taxonomy): Bacteria > Bacillota_I > Bacilli_A > RF39 > UBA660 > CAG-533. The sequence goes on from CACXEC010000017.1 coordinate 1,272, forward strand.
CCAAAGGTGATAATATATTTTCTATAGTATTAAATACCTTGATTATGTTTGTAATGTTTTCTAGTTGTTTTAGTATAGGAATGTGGTATTTTGATTTTAAAGGTATTTTATATTCGTTAGTATTTATTGGGACTTGCATGGTGTTATATAAAAAAACATTTAATATTGTAATTAGTTTAATCATAGGCTTGCTTCTATCATTTGTATTAAGAATTCCAATGATTGGTGGGTAAACTGGTTATTAATTATAAATAAAAAGTCACTATTATTAACTTATATAAACTTTATTATGTTAAAGTAAGTTTTTAATAAATTAATATTGGAGGTTTTATGTTAAAAGAACAAAATGTTATTAATTATTATGTCTTGTGTAATAAGTTAAAAGATGTTATACGTACGGGATGGATTAATTGGAATGTAAAAAGAGAAAGAGTCGAGAGTGTGGCTGAACATATTTATGGAGTACAAATGCTTGCAATTGCAATGAAATCTGAGTATCAGTATGATATTGATATAATGAAAGTAATATATATGATTGCTATTCATGAATTAGGAGAAATTGTGATTGGAGATTTAACTCAATTTGAAATAAGTAGAGAAAAAAAGATTAAATTGGAGCATGATGCTGTGCATAAGATAATATCTACATTAATAGATGGTAAAAAGATAGAAGAGTTATTTTTGGAATTTGATGCCCGTCAAACACCAGAGGCAAAATTTGCTTATCAATGTGATAAATTGGAATGTGACATTCAGTGTAAATTATATGATCAAGAGAAATGTGTCGATTTAGAAAGCCAAGAAGATAATTATTCAGCTAAAAATGATGAAGTAAAAGATTTGTTAGAAAGAGGCTCATCATGGTCGGAAATGTGGATTGAATTCGGGCAAAGAAAATATGATTATGATCAAAACTTTAGGATGGTTTCTCAGTACGTAAAGGATAATGAAATAAATACTACTATTACAAGTTAGACCTTATCAAAAGTAAGATGCTTTTGATTTGCAACCTTTTTAATTGTTAAACTATATTAAAAAAAGATTATGTAATTAATCTTTTTTATTTGTATTGACATTTTAAATAAAAAAAGATACAATATTATTGTATTAATCAAATAATACAATTGGAGGCAATATGGAATTTACTTTTGATAATAATATTCCAATATATATTCAATTATTGGAATATTTAAAAATTTATTTAATATCTGGAGTATTTAAATCTGGTGATAAATTACCTTCGGTTAGAGATTTTGCTACTACTTTTAAAGTAAATCCTAATACGATGCAAAAAGCTTTAATGGAATTAGAAAGCATGAAATTAATTTATACAGAAAGAACTAACGGTAAATTCGTCACTAAGGATGAGGACTTGATCAAGAAATTAAAAGATGAATATGCCATGACGCTTGCTAAAAGTTATTTTGAAGGAATGAAAAGAATCGGCTTAGGTAAGGCTGATTCGATAAAGTATCTAGAAGGGGTTAAAGATTAAAATGAAATTGTTAGAGATTAAGGATCTAAATAAATCTTTTGATAATAAAAATATTCTTGAAAATATTAATTTAGAAATAACTAATGGTAGGATTGTTGGTTTGTTAGGCAAAAATGGTGCTGGAAAGACTACTTTAATAAAATTAATAAATGATTTACTTACACCTACTAGTGGGGAAATATTTATAAATGGAAAAAGAATAGGTGTTGAATCTAAAAAGGCAATATCTTACTTACCAGAAAGGTCATATTTAAATAAGCAAATGAAAGTATCTGAAGTAATTAATTATTTTGAAGATTTTTATACTGATTTTGATACTAAAAAAGCAAAAAAGTTATTAAAAGATCTGGATTTGGATATCAATCAAAAATTATCAAAAATGAGTAAAGGAATGCAAGAAAAAGTTCTGCTTGTTTTAGTAATGTCTAGAAATGCAGATTTGTATGTTCTAGATGAGCCTTTAGGTGGAGTTGATCCCGCAACAAGAGATTATATATTAGATACTATATTATCCAATTTTAATGAAAACTCAACTATTATTATTTCTACTCATTTAATCGCAGATATTGAAAGGATTTTGGATGAAGTTGTTTTTATAGATAAAGGGAAGATTATTCTACAAAGTGATGCCGACAAGCTTAGAAATAACGAAAAGGCGTCAATTGATGAAATATTTAGGAGGATGTTTAAATGCTAACTAAATTATTAAAATATGATTTAAAATATATGATAAAAAACATGGGAGTGTTTTATATTCTCGCTTTAGTTTTTTCAATAATTACAAGAATACTTTTCTCACTAAACCAAACGGTAATAGTTAATATAATTGGTCAAATAAGTGTTGGATGCTTATTTTCAATGATTGCTAATATTTTAATAAATACTTTAATGAGAAGTTGGGTAAGATTTAGGGATTCAATTTATAAAGATGAATCTTATTTAACTCATACGCTTCCAGTTACTAAAAATAATATTTATGATTCCAAGTTTATTCAGACATTAATATTTTTTATAATTAGTTTTTTAATTATTCTAGTTTGTTTGTTGATTGCCTATTATACGCCAGATAGATGGAATATGTTAAAAAAATTTATTAATACTATAACTACTGGCTTGGATTTTAGTACTTCATTTTTTGTAATCAGTGCTATATTAGTTATATTCTTAGAGATTTTTAATGCTATTCAATGTGGCTTTTTGGGAATTTTAACTGGCTATAGAAAAAATAATAATAAAATTGGCTTCTCGGTATTGTTTGGTTTTATAGCATATTTAACTTCTCAATGTATAGTTTTACTATTGGTTTTTATAGTTGGTCTATTTAATGATAGTATTATGAATTTATTTAAAAATAGTGTTTTATTAGATGCAAGTTCATTTAAACTATTAGTAGTTTTATCGATTATACTGTATTTACTAATAATTGGTTTAATGAACATTTTATGCAAAAAAGTATTTAATAAAGGTGTTAATATTGAATAATTATTTAAGCTCAATTATGAGCTTTTTTTAATTAAACTATCAATAATATTTATTCATGATATAATAAATTTAAGGAGAATAAGTGTAATTATGAATAAGGAACTATTTTTTAAAGCAATTATAAAATTTTTATTTGGATTTTTAATAGTAAGTTTTTTATTATTTGTTTCTGCAGGAACTTTTAATTATTGGAATGGGTGGCTATTATTATCTCTTTTGTTTATACCGATGCTTGTTGTTGGAATTATTATGTTTTTTAAAAATCCTGAACTTCTTAAAAGTAGATTAAATGCAAAAGAGGAAGAGAATGATCAAAAAATAGTGTTGTTATATAGTGCCATTATGTTTATTGTAGGTTTTGTTCTTGCTGGACTTAATTATAGATATAAATGGTTTGAATTAGATAATATCGTTGTTATTATATCATCAGTTGTTTTTATATTTTCATATCTTATATATGCTGAAATTCTGAGGGAAAATACATATTTATCTAGAACAATAGGAGTTAAAGAAACGCAAAAAGTAATTGATACTGGTCTATATAAAATAGTAAGACATCCAATGTACGCTATTACAATTATATTATTTTTATCTATGACTTTAGTTTTGGGTAGTATTTTTTCTTTTGTTGTTTTTCTTATGTACCCACTTATTATTACGAAAAGAATAGTAAATGAAGAAATGATATTAAAAAAAGAGTTAAAGGGATATAAAGAATATATGAAAAAAGTTAAATATCGAATAATTCCTTATATTTGGTAGTAATTTTATAAAAGATAGAATTGAAGTGATATGGTGAAAAATTATAGAATTTCTTTAGTTTTAAATATATGTATTGTTTAGTTAGTAACTATTGGAAGTATTTTTATGTTTACAGGTTTTAAATTTATGCCTGATGAGACATTATTGGAAGCTAATAATTTATCAATGTTTAGATTTTATACTGTTGATTCAAATATATTGATAGGAATAGTTTCCTTAATTTTTATAGTGTATGAAATAAAATTTGTTAATAATAAAATCAAAGAAATTCCAAATTGGGTTTATATATTAAAATATGTTGGAACATCAGGTATTATACTGACATTTATTACTACAGCTTTCTTTTTAGCACCCTTGTATGGCTTTTATGCTATGTATAACAATAATAATTTATTTTTTCATTTGATGGTACCTGTTTTATCTATTATTTCGTATATATTTTATGAAAAACATTCTAATAAATATAAATATGCTTTTTTAGGTATTATTCCGATGTTTGTGTATTCTATTTATACATCTAGGATATTAATAAATTTAAATAATGGAGGATTAACCTTTAAATATGATTTTTATGGTTTTTTACAGGGCGATTTAAGGAATATTATAATTGTTATACCTTTAATATATTTAGTATCATATTTAATAGCGGTTCTTTTAATTTTTTTAATAAAAGATTATCAAAATAGGTTATTGTTTATTTTATAAATATTACTTTGTTATAATATTTATAATAATAGAAAGGAAGTAAAGATGGAAGGTAATACTCAAAATACAGATAATAATAAAGTGGCAAGATTTCTTTTAACATTTTTCTTAGGTTGGATTGGAAGTATTATTATAAATAATACGAGTTTAAAACCAGAAGGCTATAAATGTAGAACTTTAGCATATTTCTTTTTGTCATTAATAACCTTTGGAATTTATGGTCTAGTTGCTAGTATTTGTAATTTTTCATTCAAGCCTGGAGCTGAGAGGAATATAGGTTATGTTAAAGAATAAATAGGAGAGTAATCTTCTTTTTATTTTACTTGCTTAAAAAATAATATTAAGGTAATATATGTATTGATTGGAGGGCTTATGAAAGATGTATATAATTTGATTAAAAAATTGAATATTAGTGAATTAGATAATGTTGTTTTGGCATGCTCATATGGTCCTGATTCTATGTGCTTATTAGATATTTTAAAATGCTTGAATATAAATGTTATAGTAGCTCATGTAAATCACAAGCTAAGAAGTGCTTCTGATAAAGAATATTTAGATTTAAAAAAATACTGTGATAAGAATAATCTTATCTTTGAGGGAATTGAAATAGATAAAGAACCAATTGGTAACGCTGAAGAATTTTTTAGAAATTTCAGATATAATTTTTTTGATAGAATTGTTAAAAAGTATAATTCAAAATATCTTTTTACTGCTCATCATGGCGATGATTTAATTGAAACAATTTTGATGAGAATATCAAGAGGAGCTTCTTTTGGGGGATATGCTGGATTCAAAACTATAACAAAACTAAATGGTTATTATTTAATTAGACCATTAATATATCTTACAAAAGAAGAAATATTAGAGTATGTAAATTCAAATAATATTCCTTATGCAATAGATGAAAGCAATTTGACTAATGATTATACTAGAAATAAATATCGTCATGAAATATTACCTGTTTTAAAAAGCATTAATCCTAACATTCATAAAAAGTTTATTAAGTTTAGTAATACTTTATATGAATATAATCAATATTTAGAAAAAGAAGTATCTAATTTGTACAGTAATCTTTATATAAATAATAGAATTGATCTAAATGATTTTATGGGACTTCCAATGCTTTTACAAAAAGAATTACTTCGAAAGATTTTATCTGGTATTTACCAAGAACGAATTAATTTAATAAATGATAAACACCTTGAATTAATTCGGGAGTTAATTAATGGTTATAAAGTAAATAGTAGTATTAATCTACCAAATAAAATTCTAGTAAGTAGATATTATAATATAATTGAATTTGGAAGTTTAAATGAATATCATGATTATGACGTTATTTTAAATAATGAATATATTATTGACAGATGGAAAATATTAATGGTTGATAATACTGATATTATTAAAAGTAACTATATAATAAGACTAAATAGTAAAGAACTTAAACTTCCACTACATATCAGAAATCGAAAAGTTGCAGATAAAATGGAACTTAAAAATGGAACTAAAAAAGTTGGAGAAATATTAAGTGAAAATAAGATGCCAAAGAATTTGAGAGATATATGTCCGATATTAACTGATTCAGTTGGGAAAATATTGTGGATTCCGGGAATAAAAAAGAGTAAATTTGATAAGCAAATTAATGAAGATTATGATATAATAATAAAGTGCATAAAAAAGGAGGCAAATAATGAAGAATAAAAATAATTGTGCAAAACAAAGTATGCCATATTTATTACTTTTTTTAGTAATATGTGGAGTGTTAGTATTTTTTCATTTATCAAAATATAAAGTTAATGAGTTTACGTATGATGCGTTAATTAAAGAATTATCTAATGGTGAGGTTAAAGAATTAACAATTACGCCTAAAAATGGCTCTGGTGTATATTATATTACAGGTTCATTAAATAGTTACAGTGAAACAGAAAGCTTTAAAGTTAATGTTCCACTTTCTGAAACTGTACTA
>CACXEC010000018.1 GCA_902766545.1 uncultured Erysipelotrichaceae bacterium
TTTCCAAACAATTTAATCACCTTAAATAATTATAACTAATTTTTAATAATAAAAAAAGACTATTTTAAATAGTCTAAGTTAAATCAGATCCTGCTACAAAAGCATCAGATCCAGCACTTGGGTAAAACACATCATTAATAACATCATAAGCCCCAGCTACATTGTCACTTTTCCTATAACAAGGAATAAATGAACGCACCATTTCATCATTAAAATATAAAATAACATTATACATTTTTCCTTTAATAAAAATACCAGGTGAACCACTAATATTAGTAGTAAACATATATAAATTAACATTTGGAGTTTGATTTGTAGTTAAAGTATTTGAATATAGTTTAACATTGTCAACTTCTAAAAACTGACTTCCAACCAATAACTGAGAATGAGTAAAATATTTTTTATCAATAGCAGCTTTTGTTGATGAAGAATATGAACTTCCATAACCAATTGACCACATTGACGAAGCACTTATCAATAATGGATGAACTCTGTTAGATGTAGTTGTTCTAGCACCTATAAATGATACATCAGTAGGAAGTACATCAAATAAAACATTCCCAAAAAACTCCATGCCAGATTTTGCTGAAACACCAGTATCAATATATGCACTTCCAGTATTTTGAATATATTCTACCATTTGATAATCATTAAAGAAAGTACTGTTCCAAAATTCTCCCTCGACTTTAACTCTTGCACTAAAACTCTTATTTAAAATTGCACTTTGATCAGCAGTAGTTTCTGATATCCATATTCTAAGTTGGTATGTTGAAGAAGAATTAGAATTAATAATTAAATTAGATGTTAAAAGTAAATCACCTGATGTATATCCTGAAAATGATCCGCTTTCAATATCATTATTAGCAGATGAAAGTTTCCATTTAAAATCAGCATTTTTAAGTTCACTATCCATTACAATATCAGTTAAATAAACAGAAAACTTTATTGGATAAGGATTATTGCCAGCTGAAACAGTAAATGTTCCAACACTTGCATCTGAGTCTGCTAAACTATCACTTATTGGAATTAATTCACTGGTATTAATATAACCGGTTTCTGTATTAGTAGTTAAACTAAAATCAAAATTTGTAACAGCAGTACCTGTAACATTAGTCTTATTTCCCTTTACTTCTGCCAAAAAATAAGCATATGAAAAACTAATAGCTACTGGAATTACTATTGCTGTTGCTATTAATAAACGATAAAATAAACTTTTTTTATCATTTCTATTTTCCATACTCATCTATTATTAAGTTTACTACATATCTAAAATATTCTCAAGGGATAAATTGTCAAAATAAAGCAAGTGTACTTTCCGCATTAATATCTAAAGAAGAAAATTCATTTTTTAAATAAAGTGGATATGCGGCACATCCTATCATTGCCGCATTATCTGTACAATATTTTATTGGTGGTATTGAAAGCTTTATATTTTCTTCATCAGCTAATTTTTCAAATTCATTTCTCAAATATTTATTTGCAGAAACACCTCCAGCAATTATTAATCTTTTTGAATTTGTTTTGTGAATTGCTAGTTTTGTTTTACGTATTAATTCATCAACTGCAACGGTTTGAAAGGAACAAGCAATATCTTCTTTTCTAATTTCATTTCCCCTTTGTTTTTCGTTATGAACTAAATTAATAATGGCGCTTTTAAGACCACTATAAGAAAAGTCAAGTTCATCATTATCCATTGGTTTAGGTAAATCATAAGTATCTTTACCTAAGACTGCTAACCTATCGATATGTGGTCCACCAGGATATGGTAAATCTAATACTCTCGCTACTTTATCGTAAACTTCTCCAATTGCATCATCTAAAGTAGATCCTAAAACATTAAATTTATAGTCATCCTCCATTAAAACCAATTCTGTATGACCACCACTGACTACTAAAGCAAGTAAGGGAAATTCCATTTTATCTACTAAATTATTCGCATAAATATGTCCCGCAATATGATGAACTTTAATAAGTGGTTTATTATAAACTAAAGATAAAGTCTTAGCAAACTCCAATCCAACTAGTAAACTACCTAATAAACCTGGTGCATAAGTTACTGCAATAGCATCAATATTATCCATTGTAATATCAGTTTTAGAAAATACATCTTCTAAAACCATTGTAATATTTTCACTATGCATACGACTCGCTACTTCAGGAACTACTCCTCCAAATTCAGCATGGGTATCCATTTGAGTTAAAATGGTAGTCGCTACATCAATACACCCATTTTTAATAACTGATATACTTGTTTCATCACAAGAAGATTCAATTGCTAAAATATATACATCTTTCATTTATAACCTCTTCTCCATTACATAAGCATTATTGGAACCATAATAATTATTCCTTTCACTGATAACTTGAAAATTAAATTTATTATATAGTTTTAATGCTTCTACATTATTTTCATCTACTTCAAGTAATATTCTTATTACTGTTTTAGGTAAATCGCCAATCATATAATCCATAAGTAAGGTAGCAATATTTTGTTTTCTTTTTGCTTTATCTACCACTATATTTAATAAATCTACAACTTCATAATTTATACTTATATGTATAAAGCCATATACTTTATTATCTTCTTTATATACGTAAATTTTTTCATTATTATTTAAAGAATCTATATGAAATAATTTTTCAAATTTAGAATTTAAAATACTACCTAGTTCATTGACTCTAGAAATATCTTCAAAATGTAAGCTATCTACCATGTAAAGCCTCTATTTCCTTAATATACAAGGCTTTAACAGCATGGGCTGGAACAGACTGTAAATTAAGTGAATAATTATAAATAGCTTCTAAATCAAATTTAAATTCACTAAAAATAGGAAGATTATTATCATCTAGATACTTAATTGCTTCAGTTTCTTTTAAATATATTAAATCAACTAATTCATGGTTTATAAATTTGCCAATATACTTTCCCTTACTATCATTAATAGTAATAATTTTATCTTTATCACTTATACTACATGCGATAGCTTCAATACTACTAATAGTCTTAATAGAAATATTTAATGTATATGCTAAAGTTTTAGCGACTGTAATTCCAAGTCTAATTCCCGTAAAGCTTCCTGGCCCATTAACAACAATTATATTATTTAAATCATGAACAGTTAAATGATTATTTTTTAATATTTCTTCAATAGATGGAACAATTAAAGTATTATGCCCTTTTAAAGATGTTCTATTAATTAAAGATATTTCTTTCCCATCTTTTAATAATCCAATAATTACATACTCATTATAAGTACTTATAAAAAGTGTTAACATAACATCACTCCAAATCACTAATATTATACTACAAAAAAAGAAAAAAACTAGTTTAACTAGTTATAATACAGAACTAACTAAATCTTCATATTTAGATCCAAAAGGTTTAAATATAATAACTCTAGTATTTTCATCGATTACCCTAAAAATAAGTTCTAACCTTTCGGACGGAAGTTCATCTTCAATCATTTCTGCCCATTCAATAATAGATATAGCGGATTTATTAAAATAATCATCAAATCCAATCGTACCATCTGCCTCTTCAATACGATAAACATCCATATGATATAATGGCATTTCACCTGAATTATATTCTTTAATTAAACTAAATGTTGGACTAGTTATAGTTTCAGTTATTCCTAGACTCTTTGCAAAACCTTTAACAAAAACTGTCTTACCAGAACCAAGCTCACCATTTAAACAAATAACCATTCCTGGAAATTTTTCAGATTCTATATTTTCTGCTAATTCCATTGTATCTTCTACACTTCTAGATGTAAATTTATATTCCATTATCTCACCTATTTTTTATTATATAGAAAACTTGTTATTAAGTAAATATGACTTTACATATTTTTTAAACATTTAAGCAAATAAAAAAATACTCAATATGAGTATTTTAAAGCAAAAAAAAATATTGGCAACTACCTATTTTCGCATATACTATCTTCGGCGTATTAGTGCTTAACTACTCTGTTCGGGATGGGAAGAGGTGTATCCACTAAGCTATCGTCACCAATAAAGGATTTTGTCCTTTAAAAACAAGATAATGTACTCATCAAA
>CACXEC010000019.1 GCA_902766545.1 uncultured Erysipelotrichaceae bacterium
AAAATAGTTTACTTAGAATAAAAAGAGCTAAATTATTTAATCGTCCTAAGTATTTATCAAATAACACAAGAAAGATGGTGGACCGTGAAAAAATTATTAATAATAATTAGTTTGATTATAATGTGTTCTGGATGTTTTAATTATAGCGAACTTAATGACTATGCGATTGCAACTGGTATGGCTATAGATAAAATAAATAATGGCTATGAAGTAAGCTTTTTAATATCCAACCTGCCAAAATCAAGTAATACATCTGGAGGTAAAGACTATAGAACTGTTGTGTATTCAGGTACTGGTAAAACTATTTTAGAAGCAGTAAAACAAGTAGGGTTAATATCACCCAAAGAATTATATATTGGACACCTATCAGTATTAATAATTTCTGATAGTGTTGCAAAAGATGGTATTAATCCAGTATTAGAATTCTTACTTCAAGAACCTCGTTCTAAAAAGAACTTTCAAGTTGCAATCTCTAAATCAAATAAAGCCAAAGATATACTATCAATAACTTCTCCTTTAACTGATTTTCCATCTCAAAATCTAGCCACTAATTTAAAGACAACATCTAACTTACAAGGAAGTATTAATGCTACTGATTTTAACACTGTACTCTATAAATTAATTAATAACGGAATAGATTTAACCCTCAACGGATTTTATATAGTAGGTGATACTAAAAATGGTGCTAAAAATTCTAATATGGAAACAAACAAGCCAAACGCCTATATCAAATTAACTCCACTATCGATATTTAAAGATGATAAATTAGTAGGGTGGGCTAATAAAAATGAAAGTAAAGGAATTAATATAATTAACAACAATATAAAAGAACTATACTTAAATATTAAATGTGATGCTGGATATGTAGTTGTTAATACAGAAAATATAGAAACAAAAAAATATATTGATAAAAATGGTAATATTACCATTAATACTAATGGTAAAGCATCTATTAATGAAATAAATTGTAACATTGATTTAACAAATCAAAAAAATATTAACAAATTAGAAAAAAAAGTTGAAAGTAAGATAAAAGAATTAGAATTAGAAGCTATAAAATTAAGTAAAAAATACAATAGTGATTTATTTGGGATAGGATTAATGTACTATGGTAAATATCCTAAAAAATATAAAAATATAAGTAGTTTTAGTGAGTTTTATAGTAATACAAAATTTAAAATAAATAATAATTTTAAAATTTCTTCATCTGGATCTATCAAACAAACATTAGAAAGGATTGAAAATGAAAAAAATAACTAATTTAGAAATAGGAGCATTAATGTTCTTTTTAATGCATGCGAATTTTATAGGAATTACATTTAATTCGTTGATTAATATATCAAAGCAGGACTCCTATCTTAGTATTTTAATAGGTTTTATTGTTGGCATAATACCATTAATAATATATATCTATATATTTAATTACGAACCGAATCTTAATTTAAATGAAAAAAATGTTAAATTATTTGGAAATATTTTTGGCAATATAATTAATATAATTATCCTCATATTTACTTTGCTTTTAATTACAATAGCATTTAGTAATTTAATAACTATAATCCATAGTGATTATCTATCCAAAACACCAATAATACTTGTTATTATTACATTTCTAATACCAATATACTATGCAGTAAACACGGGTTTAAAATCTATATGTAGAACATCTTTAATAATGCTTTATATCACTATATTATTAATAATACTTTCTAATATAGGATTACTTATACAAATAGATATTAATAATTTTAAGCCTTTCATTCATAACACTAAAAGTATATTTAATGGTAGTATTTATTTTATTATGTATAATATTACACCATTATATTTAATTAACATTATTCCTAAAAATAGTATTATGCACAACAATAAAACTGTCAAATATATATTATTCTTTTACTTTATGTCAATTCTATCTTTGTTTTTAGTTAATTTAAATATAATAGGAATACTAGGATATAAACTATCTATTTTATTTAAATATCCTGAATTTCAAATATTAAAAAAAGTATCAATCTTAGGAATATCATCAAGAATAGATAGTATTTTGTTTATTCAGTGGATATTTGAAATCCTTATTTTTGTTATTATAGGTTTATATCACATAATTAATACATCAAAATCATTTATCACAGAAAAAAACAATATATTTTTAACAATATATTGTATTATAATATTATCATTAACATTAATAGTTCCTAACGATTTATTTCTAAATCTTTTATCTATTAAAATTTTACCATATATAATTATAATATTTACTATTACAATTTTTATTCTAATGTTTATTAAAATTAATTATACCAGTAAAATAAAGTGCACAAATAACACCAGCAACAAGTAGACAAATAATTATAGCAATAATTATTTTTTTCTTTTTACCTTTTTTTCTGGCTAAAAGTTCATCAAAATCTTCATCAGCAAAATCGAATGTATTTGTAAAAAATGACTTATCCAACTCTTTTGTACTATCTTTTTGTTCTTCTTCTTTATCTTGCTCTAAGACTTTCTTAATTGATGAATCTCCAACCATAGTATCAGACTTTAGAGAATCAAGTAATAATGCATCATCACCAATTTTATTTAAATTGCTAGTATTGTGAATAGACTTAATCATATCTTTCAATTCTAACTCACTATTTTTATATTCTTTCTTATGTAAATTTAAACTATTTAAATCAGTATATTCTAAGTTCTTTAAATTTCTATTTTTACTATCATCCTCATTATACTCATCCATCGCTTTATTTAAAACATCAGATAAATCGTAGTTTTTAACTACTTCCTTTTCTTCTCCAACACTTATTTTTTCTGGTTTTATATCCATAATATCATAATTATCATCAGAACTCTTTTTACTAGGAATATCAATATTAAGTCCACTGTTACCAATACTCTCTTTAAGTTTTCTTTCTTTCTTAAATGATTCCCTATCACTTACAATATCTTTTATTTTAGATATATCAATCTCATTTGCTCTAGAAATTGACGCAATAGAATCAATTCCACTTCGAGAATCATTATGAACTTTTTTATATAAATCTTTATTTTTTCTACTTCTTTCCATCGAAGAATTACTTGATTTATAATATCTATCCATTCTACTTGCCATACCATCACCTTAATTCTTACTACTAATATAACATAAAATATGTTTTTTTTAAAGTACCTTATTGAATATATAGCACATATCATTGATTTTTTTATATAAATACTATATAATCATTTCAAGGAGGATAGAATGAAAATTAAAGTTGATAAAAATACATGCATTGGATGTGGTGCCTGTCAAGCAATCTGTTCTGATGTATTTGAATACGGTGATGATGGAATTATGGATGTAAAAATTGAAACAGTTCCTATTGAATTTGAAGATGATGTAATGGATGCCAAGGACGGATGTCCAGTAGACGCAATTAAAGTAGAAGAAAACTAATTCAAGTTGAAATACCTGAATTAGTTTTTTTATTACATTTTATTTACAATTTTATAGTTATTTTTCAATATAATTACTTTTTTGCTTCATTATATAATCGTTTCACTTCATGAATTGTCAATTGTCTATATTGTCCAGATGATATACCATCTAATGTTAAAAAAGATATAGCCTCTCTTTTTAATTTGATTACATTATATCCTAATGCTTTGAACATATTTTTAACTTGATGATTTCGTCCTTCATGAATGACTAATTGTACTACTGATGTATTAGTCTTTCTGTCAGCTTTTATTAGTTTTGCTTTACTTTTTGCAGTTTTTTTACCATCAATAACAACACCATTTTCTAGTGTTTTTAAATATCCTTTAGTAATCAAACCTTCTATTTTCGCAATATATACCTTTTCAATATTATTTTTAGGATGTGTAAGTAAATTAGCTAACTCTCCATCATTAGTAAGTATTAACAAACCTGTTGTATCATAATCTAATCTTCCAACAGGATATATACGAGTGTTTATATCAATTAAATCAACAACTGTCTTTCTTCCTTTATCATCGTAAGTACTTGTAATAATTCCACGAGGTTTATTAAGTAGATAATATACTTTATCCTGTTTTTCATTTATTGCATTACCTTCTACCTCAATATAATCATTACCGCTTGCTTTATCACCCAAACTTATTATCTCACCATTAACAAATACTTTTCCCTGCTTAATTAATTCTTCTGCTTTTCTTCTTGAACAATAACCTGATGCAGCAATTATTTTTTGTACACGTTCCACATACATCACCGAAGATATTATACATTATAATAGAAATTGTGTCAAAATAAAATATTCGTAATAATTATACTGGCGATTATACCAATTAAGTCTGCACATAAT
>CACXEC010000020.1 GCA_902766545.1 uncultured Erysipelotrichaceae bacterium
AAAATTTTCAAAAGAATATTTTTTATTTAAATTTGAATTTAATCTTCTATTATTCGTTTTTGTTTTATCTATATTATCAACAGATTGAAGATCTTCATCTACAACAAATTCTAAATCATAATTAGTTCCGGTTATACTATTCATAATTTCTTCAATTAAGTCATAATAATTATCATTTAAAAATTTTTTATGAAATGTCATTGGAACTTTAATTATCAATTTTCCATTTTTTATATCAATTAAACTTGTATCTTTAAACCATGTATTAAAAGATACGGTTGAGATTCTATTACTTAATATATCTAGAAAATTATTCCATAATTCATCATTGTTCAAATTCCTCATCCCGCTATACTGTTTCAACTAAAAATATTTTAAAACATCTTTGTTGAAAAAGAAAGAGTCAAAACAAAAATTTTTAATATTAATTGTTTTTCCACAGGTTTGTGAACAAAAATAGCAGTATAAATTAAGGTTTTTAATCAGTTATTAACATTTTCCACAAAATAAAATAAACACAAAAAAATAATATTAACAATTTTGTTTTTTTTATGCAATTATTTTATTTAAAGCGCCTATAAATCTTAAAAAGTTTATTGACTTGTCAATGTTAATATATTATAATAACAATGCTTATTGAAGTGGAGGTGCTATAATGAAAAGAACATTTCAACCAAATAATCGTAAAAAAGCTAAAAAACAAGGCTTTTTTGCAAGAAAAGAGTCTAATATTTTAAAAACTCGTAGAGATAAAGGACGTAAAAATTTAATAAATAAATAGACCACATATGTGGTTTTTGTTCTATTTGGAGGAAATAATGAATAATAAAATTAGAATTAAAAGTTCTATTGAATTTGAAGATATTATAAAAAATGGATTTAAAAAAAGTAATTTATCATTTGTTATATATTATAAGGAAAGGAAAAAATTATTTCCTCGTTTTGGAATAACATTAAGTAAAAAATTCGGAAATGCTGTTAAGAGAAATAGATATAAAAGAATATTAAGAGAAATTATTCGAAATAATCAAAAAAAGTTTAAAAATGAATTTGATTATATTATAATAATGAAGAAGAACTGTGAAAATTTAATTTACAAAGATATAGAAAATAATTTATTATCTTTATTGTAATCGCTGGAGGAAAAATGAAAAATAAAAAATTATTAATATTAATTGTTCTTTTAACTGTTTTTTTGACTGGTTGTACTAAATATATAACAGATGATAATAATAAGAGAATAATTAATGAATCAACAGGTCAAAGTTTAGCGTCAAATATATTATGTAAACCAACTAATAAAGAATTAAAAGCAATTTATGAAAATTATAATGAAAAGTTGGATGTTTCATTAGAAAAACTACCAGATTGTAAAAATTTGAAATTTTATAATTCTGAAAATTATAATGGGTTATGGGTTCAATTAATAGTTATGCCACTTGCATGGTTAATAATAAGAATTGGTAACTTTGTTGGTAATTATGGACTATCAGTAATGTTGGTTGGATTATTAATAAGATTGTTATTATTACCTTTTTCTAGAAAAGCTTTAAAACAATCTGAAAGTATGAAAAAAATTCAGCCAGAAATGCAAAGATTAGAAAAAAAATATGAAGGTCGAACTGATCAAGAATCACAAATGTTAAAGAGTAAAGAAATGATGGCGATTTATAAAAAACATAATGTTAGCCCAATGGGAAGTTGCTTAATAACATTTATTCAATTACCTATATTCTTTGGTTTTTTGGAAGCAATTAATCGAATACCAGCTATATTTGAAGGATATTTAGGTGCTTATCAATTGGGGACTACACCATTAATAGGTCTTAAATCTGGTAATTATTATTATATAATTTTAATTTTACTTATTATGTTAACCACTTATTTATCATTTAGATTTAGTATGAATAATAACGTTGGAAGTCCAGATCAACAAAGACAAACAAAAATGATGACAAGCTTTATGTTAATATTTATAACTATTGCATCATTTAGTTTACCAACTGCAATTGCACTTTATTGGGTTGTTACTAATGGATTTAGTGTTATTCAGAATTTATTAATGAAAAGAGGTAATAAGTAATGGAAATTTATGTTTATGAAGGCAAAAATGAAGAACAAGTATTTGAAAAAGCACTTGCAGATTTAAATGTTATAGAAAACGATATTTTATTTAGAAAAGAAAAAATTAAAGGTGGATTATTTAAAGCTGATACTATTAGATTTACTATTGTCAAGCTTGAAGATGTTCAACAAGGAATAAAAAATTTTCTAAGTGAAATTTTAAAATTAATGGACTTAGATGTTAAGTTTGAATCTAGTTTAAGAGAAAAACAAATTAATATTAAAATGTTTTCAGATAATAATGCTATTTTAATTGGTAAAAATGGACAAACTTTAAGTGCACTTTCAACAATTGTTAAACAATATGTATTTAATCAAATTGGTGTATATCCATATATTAACCTTGATGTTGAAAATTATAAGGATAAACAAGTTATGCATTTAGAACGTTTAGCTAAAAATATAGCTAGAGAAGTAAGAAATACAAAACAACCAGTTACAATGGAAAATATGAATTCTTATGAAAGAAGAATAGTTCATAATATCCTTACAAATTTTAAAGGTGTAATCACTGAAAGTGAAGGAGAAGAACCTAATCGTCATGTTGTTGTGAAACCTAGCGAATAGATTCTTTTTTTATTTTACTAAATATGCTATAATATGGCGCGTAAGTGAGGTGTTATGTATTATGAATTCAACTATTTGTGCTGTATCAACTGCTGTTGGAGTTGGTGCAATTTCTATTATAAGAGTTAGTGGTCCTAAAGCTATTGAGATTGTTAATTCTATATTTAGAGGTAAAGATTTATTAGAAGTTAATAGTCATACTATTAATTATGGTCATATTGTATATAATGAAGAAATAATAGATGAAGTGTTAGTTAGTGTAATGCGTGCACCTAAAACATTTACTACAGAAGATGTTGTAGAAATTAACAGTCATGGTGGACCAGCAATTACTAAAAAGATTATAGAAATATTATTATTATCCGGATGTGAACCGGCTGATCCTGGTGAATTTACTAAAAGAGCCTTTTTAAATGGACGTATAGATTTAGTAGAAGCTGAGGCTGTTCAAGATTTAGTTACATCTGAAAGTGAAAAAGCTCGAAAGTTAGCAATTAATCAATTAAATGGAACACTTTCAAATAATATAAAGGATATTCGAAAAGAAATAATGGATGTACAAGCCAATATTGAGGTTAATATTGATTATCCAGAGTATGAAGAAGGTGAAAAATATACTAAAGAAACTTTACTTCCTAGAATAGAGAAAATAAATATTATGTTAACTAATTTATTAAAAAGCGCTGAAAATGGAAAGATAGTAAAAAACGGAATTAATGTAGCCCTTTTAGGAAAACCAAACGTAGGAAAAAGTAGTATTTTAAATGCCTTTTTAGAAGAAGAAAAGGCGATTGTAACTGATATACCAGGAACTACAAGAGATATTGTGGAAGGAAAATACGTTTTAGATGGAGTTATTTTAAATATAATTGATACTGCTGGAATTCGTGAAACTACTGATGTAGTTGAAAAAATAGGCGTTGAAAAAAGTATAAAGGCATCTAATAACGCTGATTTATTAATATATGTTATTTCATTAGACGAAGGATTGACTAAAGAAGACGAAGAATTTATTAAAAGTAATATAGATAAAAAAATGATTATTTTTGTTAATAAGACAGATTTAAGTAATAATAAAATTGAATTAGATTATGTTAACCAAAATTATATTGTATATGGTAATACAGTTAATAATGATGGCTTAGATGCTTTGAAAGAAAAAATCAGAATCATGTTTAATCTTAATGAAATAGAGGCTTCAAATTATGACTTCTTATCTAATGTACGCCAAATTTCTTTGATTAAACAAGCTAGTGACAAAATAAAAAATATTATAGATTCAATAGATAATTTACCTTTAGACGTATTTACTATTGATTTAAGAGAAGCTTATTAATTATTAGGAGAAATAATTGGAGAAACTTATAAAGATGACTTATTAGATGAATTATTTTCAAAATTTTGCTTAGGAAAGTAGGTGAAAACATGAAGTATGACATTATTGTTGTAGGCGGAGGTCATGCTGGTTGTGAAGCAAGTAATGCTGCTGCTAAGATGGGTTTTAAAGTGGCATTAGTTACTGCAAATAAAAAAAATATTGCAGATATGCCATGTAATCCTTCTATTGGCGGAACTGCTAAAGGTATTGTTGTAAGAGAAATAGATGCACTTGGTGGATTAATGGGAAAGGTTGCGGATCGTAGTCATATCCAAATAAAGATGCTTAATAATGCTAAAGGTCCTGCGGTTAGGTC